>DATLLB010000713.1:0-13099 GCA_035538075.1 Enhygromyxa sp. | reverse complement strand
TCTTCCTCGACGAGGTCGGCGAGCTCGATCCCAACCTCCAAGCGAAGCTGCTGCGCGTGCTGCAAGAACGCGAGTTCGAGCGGGTCGGGGGCAACCAGAGCATTCGCGCCGAGGTCCGCTGGATCGCCGCGACCAACCGCGATCTCGAGGCGATGATCGCCACCGGGCAATTTCGCGAGGACCTCTATCATCGGCTCGCGGTCTTCCCCGTCCACCTGCCGCCGCTGCGCGAGCGCGTCGAGGACATCGTGCCGCTCGCCGAGCGCCTGCTCGAGCGCGTCGCCGCCGAGCTCGGGCGGCCCAACCTGTGCCTGACGCCGGAGGTCCGCGCGGCCCTGCAGCGCTCGCCGTGGCCCGGCAACGTGCGCGAGCTGGCCAACACGCTCGAGCGCGCGGCGATCCTCGCGGACGGCAACGAGCTCGACGACTCGGTCTTGTTCGCGCTGCCGGGCCGATCCAAGGCGCCGCCGCCGATCGTGAGCACGGCCGCGAGCGGGAGCGGGCCGCAGACGCTCACCGATCTCGAGCGTCAGGCCATCGCGGCTGCGCTCGCGCGCAGCGACGGCAACCGCCGCAAGGCCGCCGAGGAGCTCGGCATCGGACTGCGCACGCTCTACGACAAGCTCAAGCGCTACGATCTGTCGTAGCCTCGTCTGGGTGAAGGACCGCCACGTCATCGCCAACGTGGACAGCACCGCCCGCGATCATCTCGCCAACGAGCGCACGTTCCTCGCGTGGGTGCGGACCGCGTTGGGCTTCATCGGCCTCGGCGTGGTCATCGCCAAGCTAGTCGAGAGCACCGCGCTGCTGGTCGAGCTCACCGGCTTCATGCTGGTGACCTACGGCGCGATCGTGCTGATCTACGCGATCGTTCGCTACGAGCGTGTGGCCAGGCTGCTGCAGCGCGGGGAGTTCCGGGTCGCCAAGCGCGGGCCGTGGCTGCTCGGCGTCGTCGCGCTGCTGGTCGCGCTCGGGGCCGTCGTGGTCCTGGTGTTCGCCTTGCCGTGAACCGGGCTCGAACTCGGCCAGCCAACCAACGATGCGCTGCTCGCCGAGCGCCAGCGCCCGAATGTGCACGACGCCACCCTCGGCGAAGCTGACGTCGGTCGCGAGCTCGGCCGCCGACGCGAACCCGCGCGAGAGCAGGACGCTGGCGGCCTTGCGCACCTGCGGCGTCAGAGTTCGCAGCCGGGCCTCGTCGTCGGGCGAGAGCGTCGAGGCGACCACCTCGCCGTCGATGCCGGTGATCGCGACCGGTCGCTGCCACTGCCGCAACAACGCGACCAGCACGGCACGAATCTCGCGGTTGCGGCCGCGGATCGCCGCCTCGCCGCGCTCGCGCAGATCGAGGGCGAAGTTCAGCGCGCGACCAATCCGGGCCAGCTCGTCGTCGCTGTCGATCGGCACGCGGCGGGCGTCGTCGCCCTGCTGGATGTCCTGCGCGGCCTGATCGAGATCGGTCAGCCGGCGCAGGAATCCGCGACGCAGCGATCGAAACGCGCTCGCACCCACGGCCAGCCCGAGCACGCCGAGCACCGTCAAGCCGATCGCCGCCGTGGTCGAGCGCGCGGCCACGAGCTCGGCCGTGTCTGGTTGGGCAGCCAACATCGCGAGCTCGCGAAATTGCAGGGCCGCGCCGATCGACACCACGAGCACCGCGGCAAACAGCGCGCCCAGGAGAATGCGAAGGCGTAGTTGAATGCTCATGTCACGCGTGGGCGGCAAATTGTCGGACCGCGAGCGGAGTGCCGAGCACAACCAGGACATCGCCGGACTCGACACATTGGTTCTCGTCGATCGTCGAGATCACGACCCCGCGGCGGCGGATCAGCACGACCGCGACCTTCGAGCGCTCGCGCAAGCCGAGGTCGCTGAGCTTGCGACCGACGAAGGTCTCCGGCGCCTCGACCTCGGCGACCACGTGCTCGCGATCGAGCGAGAATTGATCGAGCACGTGCGGGTTAGCCAGGTGATTGGCCAGCCGGGCGCCCATCTCGTACTCGGGGTTGACGATCTCGTGCGCGCCGACGGCCCGGAGCACGCGCTCGTGCAGCTCGTTGGTGGCCCGCGCGACGATCCGCCGGACCGCGCGCTGACGCAGCAGCGCCGTGACCATGATCGAGGTATCGCGGGCCCGCACGCCCATCGCCACGACCACGCACGACATCCGCTCGAGGCCCAGCTCGGCCAGCGCGGCCTCGCTGGTCGCGTCGGCGACCACGACCGCGTCGACCTCGGCCTCGACCAACTGCGCGCGCTGGGGATCCATGTCGATCGCCAGCACGGCCTCGCCCTGCTGGACCAGGTTGAGGGCCACCGAGCGACCAAATTGCCCGAGCCCGATCACCGCGAAGTCACCGCTCATGTCCGTCTCCTCGTTGCATGCTCGACTCTCGTCACCCGACCATGATGCGTGTCTCGGGGTATGTGACCGTCGGCTTCGCGCGGCTGCCGAGCGCGAGCGCGAGCGTCAGCGGACCGACGCGGCCGATGAACATCGTGGCGATGATCACCGCCTTGCCGAGCCCGGTCAGCGACGCGGTCACGCCGAGCGAGAGCCCGACGGTCCCGAGCGCGCTGACGACCTCGAACGCGAGCACCTCGAAGGGCGCGTCCTCGGTGATCAGCAGCAGAAACAGCGAGACGGCCGCGGCTGCGGTCGCAACGAACGCGATCGTGGCCGAGCGCTGTAGCGTGGTCGCGGGGATGCTGCGCCCGAACAAGCTCGTACCGCCGCGCGAGCCGACCAGCTGCGGGATCGCGGCCGCCAACACTGCGAGCGTCGTGACCTTGACGCCACCGGCGGTCCCGCCCGGAGCCGCGCCGATGAACATGTATACCATCGCGAGCAGGATCGTCGCCGGCCGCATCAGCGTGACGTCGACCGAATTGAAGCCCGCCGTCCGCAGGGTCACGCTCTGAAACGCGGCGTTGAGCAGCTTGTCCGGCGCTGAGAGCTCGGCCAGCGACGTGTTCCACTCGAGCACCGCGTAGAGCAGGCCCGCGCTCGCGAGCAAGAGCGCCGTGACCCACAAGACTACGCGGACCTGCACGGGCGGGCGCTCGCGGACCCTACGAACGTAGCGCGACCACAACCACGCCAGCACCGGGAAGCCGAGTCCGCCGAGCACGATCAGCAGCGCGTGCACGCCGAGCGCGAGCGGGTCGGAGTCGAACATCATGATCGAGTCCGACTGCAGCGCGAACCCGGCGTTGCAGAAGGCCGAGATCGAGTGAAAGACCCCGCACCACAGCGCGTCGGCGAGCTCGAGGCCGTGCGCGCGAAACGAGAGCGTCAGCAACACGGCCCCGACCGCCTCGATCGCGAGCGTCGCGCTGACCACGAAGCGCACCAGCCGGTACGCGTGCCCCGGCGAGCTGAGCTCGAGCACATGCCCGAGTGCCTGCTCGCCGCGCAGCGTGAGGCGACCGCCGAGCACCACGGTCGCAAACGTGGACAGCACCATCATGCCGATCCCGCCAACCTGAATGAGCAGCAAGATCACGGCCTCACCAAACGGCGAGAACGCGCTCGGAGTGTCGACCACGATCAGCCCGGTCACACACGTTGCGCTGACCGAGGTGAACAGGGCATCGAGCGGCCCGATCCGCACATCCCACGCGGCGGCCGGGAAGGTGAGCAGCACTGCGCCGGTGCCCGCGACGATCGCGAAGGTCGAGAGCACCAGCAGAGCCGGGCGCCGCACGAACTGCTCGACGAGCTCGTTGAACAGCGGCCCGTCGCGGAGCCCCGCGAACAGCAGCCCGACCTGCACGAGGCCGAGCGTGGCCAGCACCGACGAAAGCTCCGGGCGCACGATCAGCACGACCGCGAGCACGACCGCGAGCGCCACGAGTGGTAACCAGCGGGGCACCGCTCGTTCCTTCCCGAGCACCAGCGCCGCGCCGACGATCGCCAGCACGTCGAGGATCAGGCACACCAGCTGTCCGCCGAGCGAGCTCGTGGCCCGGAACCCGACGATCAACGTGGTGATGAAGAGCGAGAGCAGCAGCACGTGGGTGGCCGTCTGCCGATGCGGCGAGCCCGGGAGCTCGCGCACGCCGCGATGCCTACCGCTGCCCTCGCCGGCCGCGACCAGACGGGTGAGCACGATGAGCTGCCAGCCGATGATCGCCCCCGCGACACCGAGGTCCGTGACCAGTGCGGGCACAAACACCGCGAGCCCGGCGACCGCGAGCACGCCAAACACCCAGCGGGTCCAGACCGCACCGCGTGTCAACAAGGTTGCTATCGCACAGACGAGCGAACCTGCCAGCATCGCGGCCGCGAAGCTGAGCCCGATCGTGGTCGCGTGCTGCGAGGCGCCGAAAAAACCGGTGGGATTGTCGACGAGGAATTGACCGAGCGCCGCCGTGACGCCGACGCCGATCATGCGGGTCGCATCGAGCAGACGAGCTGGGGATGCGGTCGCTTCGGCGACGAGCCGACGGAGGAGCATCGGCCACCGTATAGACGAATTTTGTGGGTCGCGGTCGGCGGGGCCGCCGGCCTTTGTACATTCTTTATGCGGCTATCGAATGTCTTTATGTTTTCATGATCGGTCCGCCACGCGCGCTCAGGATCACCCGGGTTCCCAACCACCGCGGGGCGCACGTCCTGATGGCTTCCTGACGCGCCGCGACCGTATTCGAACATGATCCCAACGCCCGTGTTGCGGCGAAGCGATTACACCTTCGGCGCCGCGATCATGCTCGAGATCCTCCAGTGCTTCGTCGAATTGCTCGTCCCGGCGCTCTTGGTCTCGTCGACCCTGCTGGCGTTCACTTCGATGTTATGGGTCGCGTTCGGGGGCCGCTAGAGCGCCGACCGGTTTGATTCCGCGTGCTGAGGTGCGTCTGGGGCCGTCTGTGGGTAGGAGCGAGGCCGAAGCTGTGCCGGGCGCACTGCCAGCGCCGAGCGACACCGCCACGGGCGGCCCCAGGCGTGCATCAGCACGTGGAAGCAAACCGGTCGGTGCTCTAACAGCGAAGCTCGCCGCGCAGCAGCGCGAGCATGGCTGACGTGTCCGCACATGCGATGAGCTGTTCGACCATGCCTGGATCCGCGAAGCTGCGGCTCACGCACGCGAGAGCGCGCAGGTGCTCACTCGGGTCGGATGGAGAGACCAGCGCGAGCAACACCCGGACCGGAACACCGTCCGGTGCCTCGAAATCAACCCCAGCGCGCGCCACTCCCAGCACTCCGTAAGTCCGCCGCACGTCGGCTTTGGTGTGCGGCAATGCGAGCCCACGGCCGATCGCGGTCGAGCCGAGCGCCTCGCGAGCGCGCAGGCGTTCGAGCAGCGGCGCTTCGTCGAGCCCGCTTCGTCGAGCCAGCCCGGCGGCGAGCTCGACCAGGACCTCCGCGGCCTGCTGGCCGCGCAGCTCGAGGATCGCCGATTCATCGGGGATGATGTCTTCGATGGTCATCAGTTCGTCGAGTTGATAGATCATTTTCAGGATGACCGGCGGTGCGCCACGCGATCTTTGTACATTCTTGATATCAGCGGTCGCAATCTTGATGCGTTCATGATTCACGGCGCGTGCGGCAAATCGGCTCTGGCAGTGGGTGGGTTGCAACCTCATTTTCGAGGTGAGCGTGCATCGTGCACGGTGAAATTGTCTTCACGCCGTCTGCAGCTGGAAAATCCGCTTGCGAATTGCGGTTGGTGCCGGAGAATCGAGGCCGCAAATGTCCGAGCCACGATTGCGAACTCTGGTCGTGGATGACGAGCCGAACATCCGCTCGACCCTCTCGATGTGCCTAGAGTCGATCGGCTGCGAGGCCCACACAGCCGCCGGCGCACGCGAAGCGCTGGCGGTGGTCGAGCGCCGTGTGTTCGACGTCGTGTTCCTCGACGTGCGCCTCGGTCAAGCCGACGGCATGGCTCTGTTGTCCGAGCTGCTCACGCTCTCGCCCCACCTGGCGGTGGTGATGATCACCGCGTACGCGACCGTCGAGAGCGCGGTTGCGGCGATCAAGGCCGGCGCTCAGGACTATCTACCGAAGCCGTTCACGCCCGCGCAGATCCGCCTGGTCATCGACCGCTTGCGCGGCCGAGCCAAGCTCGAGAATCGCGTCGCCGAGCTCGAGGGCATGCTCTCGGACGCGAACCCGCAGGTTGTCTTGGAGACGGGGTCGCTGGCCATGCAACAGGTGATCGATACGATCAGTCGAGCCGCGCAGGCGGATACGGCGGTACTGCTGCGCGGTGAGAGCGGCACCGGTAAGGGGGTGCTCGCGCGTCTGTTGCACGACAAGAGCCCGCGCGCCGCTCATCGCTTCTTGACCGTCAATTGCCCGACGTTGAGCGACGAGCTGCTCGCGAGCGACTTGTTCGGTCACGTGCGCGGAGCCTTCACCGGGGCGGTCCGTGATCAACGGGGCAAAGTCGAAGAGGCCGACGGCGGGACCCTGTTCCTGGACGAGATCGGTGAGATTTCGCCGGCCTTGCAAACTAAGCTGCTTCGATTCTCACAAGATCGCGAATTCGAACGGGTCGGTGACGCGCGAACCCGTCGCGCGGACGTACGACTGGTGGCTGCGACCAACCGCGATCTCGAAGCTGACGTCCAGACCGGCCGCTTTCGGCTCGACCTGCTCTATCGCTTGAACGTGATCGAGGTGACCGTCCCGGCGCTGCGTGAGCGCCGTGAGGATCTGCTCGGCCTCGCGCGCCACTTCCTCGCGTTCGTGTCGCGCTCGATGAAGCGCCCGGCACCGCAACTGCGCCCCGAAGCGGAGGCGTTGCTGCTCTCGTACCGCTGGCCTGGCAACGTCCGCGAGCTCAGAAACGAGATCGAGCGCGCCCTGGTCCTATCCAGCGGCGAGTCGCTTGGGCCCGAGAGCTTCTCCGATCGCGTGCGTGGCGGTGCGCTCGAGGTACCCACGCTCGGCGGCGATTTCACGCTCGAACAAATCGAGCAAGAGCACCTGTTGCAGGTGCTCGCACGGGCGCCCACCCGCGAAGCTGCAGCGCGAATCCTCGGTATTGATCCGTCCACGCTGTGGCGTCGGCTCAAACGCTACGAAGACGGTGAGAAATCTTCTCTGGCATGAAACCTGCTCTTTGTACTGACGATGCCACTCTTTCCAGCGATCCTGAGCGTCGTGTTCGCAACTCCGCCGTCGCCCGACACAGGCGTCGAGTCTACGGCGGAGGAGAATGAGCCCGAAAATGACCCTGAGGCCGAGCCTGAGCCCCCGCCGACCTGGCAGGCCGAAATCTTCGTCGACACCTACTATGCCGTGAATTCGAACTCACCGGACAATCATCTCTTGCGGGGCTTCACCACCGCCCCGCGCTCGGGCGAGATCGTACCCAATGTGGTCGGTGGCTTCATTCGGCACCGCGCGAACGACCAAGAGCCATGGTGGTTTGAACTCGGAATTCACGCCGGGGCCGGGGTGGATTCGCTGGTTCAGGCCGAGCCGGTCGCGGGTGGACCGGACGGGCGCTTCGCGGGCGTCGAGGTGTTCAAGCACATCGCGCTGGCCAACGCCGGCTTTCGCATCCGCAAGAGCAAGACCTCGATCGGCGCTGGCGTGTTCGAGAGCCCATTGGGGCTGTCCTCGTTCTGGTCATTTCGCAATACCAGCTACGTACCGATGTGGCAGAACAACATCGTACCCTATTATTTCGCGGGCGCGCGAATCAGCCAGGAGGTCCCGGGCGGGCTGACGCTCTCGGCCTGGGTTGTGAACGGCGCGCAGACCTACTCCGACGCCAACAAGGCGCCGAGCGGCATGGCCTCGCTGAGCTGGAGCCCGGCGCCACGCAAGAACATGTCCGGGCTCAGCTTGAACTCGCACGTGCTGTTTGGACCCGAGGGCCTGTCGATCGCGCCGGAGGACTGGTTCATTCTCTGGGACACCACGCTGGTGTGGGCCTACAACGAGCGCTTCTCGCTCGGCGCTGCATGGGACTTTTCGATCGAGAATCCGGGACGCGCGCAGGCCCAGCAAAACCTCTATACCGGTGGTGGCTTGGTCGTGCGCGGTACCGCGGTGGATAGCGAAAATGTGCGACTCGACCTCTACCTCCGGCCCGACTGCCTGTGGGACCGGGACGGCCGCTTTTTCGGTACGCCGCAATGGGTGTTCACGCCTTCGGCCGGGGTCGACCTGGCGCTGTGGAAGAACCTCACATTCCGCGTGCAGTATCGCTACGACTACTCGACCGCCGAAGACGGCTTCTTCTACCGGGGTGAGGCGATCACCGACGATTCACCTGGGCTGGTGAATCAGCAGCACACGGTCTACTTCGCGCTCGTCGGCCTCTGGGATTTCTGGTTCGGCCGCCGCAAGCAGCCCGCTTGAGGCTCAGTCGTTCGATTCGACGAGGGAGTCGCCGCTCGCGGGGATCGAGACCCAGAACCGTGCACCACCCCAAGGTGAGCGCTCGACTCCAACCTCGCCCCCGTGCGCGCGCACGATGTCCTGCACGATGCTGAGCCCGAGCCCGCTGCCTTGCTTGGTGGTGCCTGGAATGCGAAAGAATTTGCCGAATACCCGCTGACGGAGCTCCTCGGGGACGCCCGGCCCATCGTCGTCGACGAAAATCCGCACCGCGCCGTTGCTGCGCGTGAACCCAATCGCAACCCGGCCGCGCTCGCCAGTATGCAAGAGTGCGTTGTCCAGCAAATTGTCGAGCACGTTGCGCAGCCGGCCAGCGTCGGCGTGGATGGTCAGCAGGCTGTCGCCCTGCGTCACCTCCAGATTCTTCTCGCGCCTCCGTGCTTGGGCCTGGTGGCGCGCTGCTGCGTCGCGGACCAGCTCGTTCACGTTGACCTCCGCGCGGGTGAGATGTGCCGCGCCGGATTCGAGCCGGGCCATTTCGAGCAGCTCCTCGACGACCGTTTGCAGCCGCTCACAGTCGACGCGTGCGGCCGCCAAGAGATCCTGCTGGCGATCGGTCAGCGGTCCGGCAGCGTGCTCGAGGCACAAGTGCACGGCCATGTGCAGCGAGGTCAGCGGCGTCCGCAGCTCGTGTGCTGCGGCGGCCACGAGATCGCCCTTGAAGCCCTCGATGCGGCGCGAGCGGGTCACGTCCCGCAAGGCCACGGTCACGCCGGAAATCAGCGTGTGCCCGGTCCGAACGGGTGTGGCGCTGACCAGCAACCACCGCTGCGCAGGGCCATCCGAGACCTCGACCGCAGCCTCGAGCGAGCTCGCTTCGTGGGCTTCGCCGGATTGTCGGACTCGCTCGAAAGCGTCGCGGACGACGTCCTGCAGGGTCTCCGGCAGCGCGTCGAGGCCCACTCGATCGCTGCCCAGCCAGCGCGTCGCGACCTCGTTGTAGGCCACCGGAGCGCCACCGAGATCATAGACGATCACCGCGTCGGTCAGGCTGTCCATCACCGATTCGAGCCGACTGTTCGCTTCCAAGAGTCCACCGAGCGAGCTCTGCCGATACTGGGCGAGGTGCTCGGCCATGTTGTTGAACGCCGCGGACAACGTCGCCAGCTCGTCGGTCCCGCCGACCTGAATCTTGGCGGTGAAGTCGCCCTCCGACATGCGCTGCACAGCGCGCTGGAGCACGCGGATCGGCGCGACCACGCGGCGCATCCACACCCCGGAGATCATGAGCGCCAAGGACAAAGCGATGACCGCAGTACCGATCAAACCGATTGCGATGCGCTCGGCTTGGCCGCGCGCGAGCTCGCTCTTGCGGTGCATCGCGTCACGATTGATCTGCAGAATCGTCTCGATGGCCTTGCGCAACACGTGCGAGCGCTCGAGGTGTGCCGCGATCGCGTTTGGATCACTCGCGCCGTCGAGCCCCGCTCGATACTCGGTCCATGCGCGGCGAAGCTCCGCGGTCGCCAGATTTTCGCCAGGCTCGGTGATGTTGCCCTCTTGCACCCGCAGCTCGCGGTCGAACGAGGCTACGTGCTCCGCCACGTCGGCGGCGGCGAACGGCTCGTCGTGCAGCGCGGTCGAGAGCGTGCGCTGGTCGATCTCGTCCATCGCCGCGAGCATCCGATGCGCGACATCGAAGCTGAGGAAGTTCTCGGAAAGAATCGCACCGGGCGCGGCCCCAAACCGAACTGCCGCGAACATGGCACCGGCCGCGACCACGATCAGCGCGAGGATCATCGGCAGTTGCGCGAGCAACAGCTTCTTGCGGAGCGTCATCAGGGGCGCTCCTTGGCGGAGAGTAGGTGCAGATCGAACTCGCGGACCTCACGAACCAAACGCTGCGGGATCGTGTTTCCGAGCAACCACTTGTACCAGGGTTGCTCGCTGACCCCGATGACGATGTCCGTCACACCGTTGGCTCGGGCGAACTCGAGGATACCGTCGACGGGATCCGTGGCTTTGATGTGGTGGACCTCGGCGCCGAGATCCCTGGCCATCTGCTGGGCATCGAAGAGATGGCGCTGGGTCGCCAGGTCGATGCGACCCGGATCTTCTTTGGGCGTCTCGACATATACCGCATACCAGTGCACGTTGAGCCGTCCGGCCATCCGCGACGCACGGCGCAGGATCGCCGTCGACGAGCGCGAAGCCAGGCACAGCATCAGGCGTCCGAGCGTGCGGGGCGACCCCGACGATTGCGACGACAGCTCGCGGTCGCTCGCGGTCGCCCGGCCGATCGACTCCGCGACCTCGCGCAGCGCCAGCTCGCGCAAGGCCTCGAGGTTCTCGCGTTGAAAGAAATGTCGGAGCGCCCAGTCGACGCGCTCCGGTGGGTAGACCTTGCCGGCCTTGAGCCGCTCGAGCAAGTCGTCGGCGGGCAGGTCGATGTTGACGATTTGATCGGCGCGGCGCAGAAACGCGTCGGGCACGGTCTCGTGCACGTTGACCCCGGTCGCGCGCTTGACCACGTCATTGAGGCTCTCGAGGTGTTGCACATTGAACGCGCAATAGACGTGGATGCCGGCGCGCAGCAACTCGAGGATGTCTTCGTAGCGCTTCTTGTTCTTGCTGCCCGGGGCGTTGGTGTGCGCGACCTCGTCGATCAGGGCGATCTCAGGGGAACGCTGCTTGACCGCGTGGACGTCGAGCTCGGCGAGCGTGACCCCGCGATATTCCACGACGCGCATGGGGACTTGCTCGAGCCCTTCGGTCAGCGCGACGGTCTCTTCACGTCCGTGCGTGTCGATCACGCCAATCACCACGTCGACGCCTCGCTTGCGCAGCTGATGGGCCTCCTGCAACATCCGATAGGTCTTTCCCACGCCCGCTGTGGGGCCGAGAAAGATCTTGAGTCGGCCCTGCCGGGCACGGCGGACCAGCTCCAGGAATTCGTCGGATCGGGCGTGGTCGGGCGGCATGGTCTCACTGCGTGTGTACGCCGAGCTGCTCGTCGAGGGCCATATTGGCCTCGAGCACGTTCACGAGCGGCGGCGACCAAGGCGAGCCCACCGAGGCTACCCGGCGCAACACGTCTTCGACGCGGCTCGTGCCCACACCGCGGGCGCTCGCGATGCGCTCGACCTGATAGCGGGCACCGTCGAGGGTGACGTGCGGATCCAAGCCCGAGCCGGACGCGGCCACGAGCTCGCCGGGCACCGGGACGGATTCGCTCGCGGCGAGCTCGACGAGCTGCGCCCGAGCTCGCTCGGTCAACGCGGGGTTGCTGGGGGCCAAGTTGCTGCCGCCCGCGCCCGCGGCGTTGTAGTCGACCGCCGACGGGCGAGCCCACAGATACTCGGGGCGCTCGAACGCCTGGGCCACGAGCCGACTACCGACAATCTGGCCGCTCTCGTCACGCACGAGGCTGCCCTCGGCGCGCGCCGGGACCACGGCCATTCCGAACAACAACAGCGCCGCCGGGTATAGCACCGAGCACAGCAACAGCGACCCGAGCACGAAGCGAAGACTGGTGAGGATGTCCTTGCCCATGGTGTTCCTGACTACGCGAGCTGCAAGGCAGCGAGGATGAGATCGATCAGCTTGATGCCGACGAAAGGGGTCACGAGTCCGCCGATGCCGTAAATCAGCAGATTACGCTGCAGCAGGCGATTGGCGCCGACCGGACGATAGCGCACGCCTCGCAGCGCGACCGGGATCAACAACGGAATGATGATCGCGTTGAAGATCACCGCCGATAGAATCGCGCTGCGCGGTGACGCCAGCGCCATGATGTTGAGGACCGCGAGGTTCGGCAGCGCGACCATGAACAGCGCCGGCACGATCGCGAAGTACTTGGCGACATCGTTGGCGATCGAGAAGGTGGTGAGCGCACCGCGGGTCATCAACAGCTGCTTGCCGATCTCGACCACCTCGATGAGCTTGGTCGGGTCGCTGTCGAGGTCGACCATGTTGCCGGCCTCCTTGGCCGCCTGCGTGCCCGAATTCATGGCCACGCCAATGTCGGCTTGCGCGAGCGCGGGCGCGTCGTTGGTGCCGTCACCCATCATCGCGACCAGCCGACCCGCGTCCTGCTCCTTGCGGATGTAGGCCAGCTTCTCTTCAGGCGTCGCTTCGGCGATGTAGTCGTCGACGCCGGCCTCGGCAGCGATCGCGGCCGCGGTCAGCGGATTGTCACCAGTGACCATGACCACGCGCAGCCCCATCGCCCGCAGGCGCTCGAAGCGTTGCTTGATGCCAGGCTTGAGCACGTCGGAGAGCGCGACCACGCCGAGCACCCGCGCATTCTCGACCACGACCAGCGGGGTGCCACCGCCACGGGCAATGTCGTCGACGATCTTTTGCAGGTTCGCGGGCAACGAGCTGCCGTCACGCGCGGCGAGCCAGCGAGCGATTGCATCGACGGCGCCCTTGCGAAGCTGCCGACCGTCGGGGAGGTCGACGCCGGAGAGTCGCGTGTGAGCGCTGAACGAGATGGCCTGCGCGCCGTCTGGCAGCTCGAGTGACGTACCGATGGATTTCTCGCACAGGGCCACCAGCGAGCGCCCCTCGGGGGTCGTGTCGGCTACCGACGCGAGCAGGGCCGCACGCGCCAGCTCGTCCATCAGCACGTCGCTGGCCGCGTGCAGCTTGGTCGCTTGCCGATTGCCCTGCGTGATGGTGCCGGTCTTGTCGAGCAGGACGGTGTCGATGTCTCCGGCCAGCTCCACCGCCTTGCCGCTCTTGGCCAACACGTTGGCCTTCAGCGCGCGGTCCATGCCCGCGAGACCGATCGCGGCC
>DATLLB010000712.1:0-2258 GCA_035538075.1 Enhygromyxa sp. | reverse complement strand
AGCTCCCGAGAATCGCTGACGCGGTGGTTGTCGCGCCGCTCACTGGCGTCGACGCGTCCAGATTGCTGAGGTCCGGCAGGAGGATCAGCTCGATGCGCCGGTTCGTCTCGCGCCCGTCGGCGCTGTCGTTGCTGGCCACCGGGTGGTACTCTCCGTACCCGGCCGCGCTGAGCATGCCGGGCGCCACGCCTTCGCTGATCAAGAATCGCGTCACGGTCAGCGCCTGCTCGGCCGAGAGCTCCCAGTGGTCTGCCCACCCGAGCTTCTGGTCGAGCGGCGCGTCGTCGGTGTGACCTGCGACCTGGAAGCGATGCTTGGTCATGCGCGCGAGCATGACCGCGACCTTGGTCAACGAGGCTTTTCCCTGCTTCGACAGCTCGGCGCTGCCCGAGACGAACAACAGCTTCGACGGCACCGTGATCACCGGCAAGGTGTCGCGCCATTGGACCTCCAGCTCGCCAGCGCGGATCCCCTCGGCGAGCTCGGCGCGAAGTTGATGGAGGATGTCGATCCGCTGACGGTATCGCCGATCGTGGGCCTCGGCCACGTCGAGGCGCGCGAGCAAATCGGCCTCGCGGTCGTGGCACAGACCCAGGTCCCAGCCGTCGGAGTCGGCTTCAAAACAGCCCCGTTCGTAGCTCGCGACGACTTTACGAACAACCTCGAGCTCCGCGAGCACGGACTCGTGCTGAGCGCGGGTGATGCAACCGAGCGACAAACCCAAAACCATCAGCGAGACCAACGCGCGAAGCATGCGAGGAGCGTAGTACATTGCGACACCTCCCATGCAGACTCAACCGCGCAGGCGCCTGCGTGAGCTCGGCATTTCAGTCGGTCACTATCTGCCGGGCCGCTACAACGCGATCACCGACGTCCCCGGCGTGCTCGTCGGCCACTCCACGCTGATCGAGGGCGACGGCCCGCTGGTGCGCGGCCAAGGTCCCGTGCGCACGGGCGTGACCGCGATCCTCCCCAACCGCGACGTGTTCATGGATCGCGTGGTCGGGTCGGGCTTCATCCTCAACGGCGCGGGCGAGATCTCCGGGCTCACGCAGGTGATGGAGTGGGGCCTGATCGAGACGCCGATCCTGCTCACCACCACATTGTCGGTCGGCACCACGGTCGACGCGGTGATCGACTGGATGCTCGAGGCTCACCCCGGCATCGGTCACACGCACGAGGTGATCATCCCGGTCGTCGGCGAGTGCGACGACTCGTGGCTCAACGACGCCGCGGGTCGCCACGTCACCGCCAAGCACGTCTACGAAGCGCTGGCCTCGGCGCGCAGCGGCGTGGTCCCGATGGGCTCGGTCGGCGGCGGCACCGGGATGGTCTGCTGCGATCTCAAGGGTGGGATCGGCAGCAGCTCGCGGCGGCTGCCGATCGACGAGGGCGGCTTCACGCTCGGCGTGCTGGTGATGTCGAACTTCGGTCAGCTGCCGGACCTGCGCATCGGCGGAGCCCCGGTCGGCGTGCTCCTGGAGCAGGACCCCGCGTTCGGAGGCGAGCGGCGGATCGACAACTACGGCAGCATCATCGCCGTGATCGCCACCAACGCGCCGCTGCTGCAGCATCAGCTGCAGCGGCTGTGCAAGCGCGTCGCGCTGGGCATCGGCCGCGCGGGCTCCTGGGCTGCGCACGGATCGGGCGAGATCGTGATCGGCTTCTCGACCGCCAACAAGATCCCGCGCGAGTCCAAGGCCATGACCTACAAGATGAAGATCCTGCTCGACGAGCGCATGAACCCGCTCTACCGCGCGGCGATCGAGGCGACCGAGGAGGCGATCCTCGACAGCCTGTGCATGGCCGAGGCGATGACCGGGCACAGCGGCCACCATGCGCCTGCGCTGCCGCTCGAGCAGCTCCCGGAGCTGCTGGTCCGCGCGCGCACGATGACCTCGGTGTGATCAGAATTGCAGCCGCAGGCCGCCGAGCGCAGGCGTGAGCCGTGCTGCGGCGCCGCGGCTGCGCTTGGAGTTGCCGGCGATCAGCAAGCCGGTGCCGGTCACGAGCGCGACGCCACCCGCTCCGACGCTGACGATGCCGGCGACCTGCGTGGTGTAGACGTTCGGGCAGGCCCCGTGGATGTCTCGATCCGCGACGCCGCAGGTGGCCCCGTGCTCGCGCCCATCGATCGCGAGCAAGGCCGCCCCTGCCCCGACGCCGGCGAGCCCGAGCGCGAAGCTGACCCAGCCGCCGATCTCGAGCTTGCGCGCGCGGGCCTGGGCCGGAGCCAACTCCAGGCGCGGCGGCGGCTC
>DATLLB010000711.1:0-10209 GCA_035538075.1 Enhygromyxa sp. | reverse complement strand
CGGCGCAGCAAGGTCTCGACCAGCCCGCACAAGCCCACGGCCTCGCCCGCGCGGGCCTCGACCCGAGCGACCGCGCGATCGATCGGCAGCAGCTCGACACCCGCGAGCTCGAGCAGCGCCGTCAACCACGCGCGGTCCTCTAGCAGATCGCCGGCCAGCACCGGGACGGTGGTCGGTCGCAGATCGGAAACCAGCTCGGCCAGCCCCGCGAGCGACTCGCCCGCAGGCTCGAGCAGCGGTGGCGCGCACAACAGCGCAAAGCCACCCATGCGCTCGATCGCAGCGTCGAGGCTGATCGCCTTGCCGTGCGCGAGGTCGCGGAGGATCGGCCGAGTCCGCGGCGCGCGATCGAGGTGCGTGTACTCGAGCTCGAGGTGCGCATGCAGGGCGCCGTAGAGGGCGTGGCGCTCGTGCGTCCAGCGGGGATCGACGGGCGCGTTGGCGTCGGCGAGCAGCTCGTCGCGCTCGCCCTCGCCAGTGGCCGCCAGCGCCTCGAGCCGCGCGAGCAATTCGGCGCGCAGCTTCGCGACCAGCTCGAACAGCCGTCGCTCGACGCTCGCGCGGCCCTCGTCGTCGAGTACCTTGTCGCGCGCCAAGCTGGTCCGCAGCAGCGGACTGTCGGCCCAGATCTGCAGGTGCTCGGCCGTGCGCCCGAGCTTCTCGGCCACGCTCGCGAGCAGCTGCTTGGGCCCACCCTCGGCCAGGATCAAGCCGCGACGCAGGAACACCGCGTTGGCGGGGACCGCGAAGCTGACCCGCAAGGTCGACTCGCCGCGCACCTCGGACTGCGAGAGCCCGGCCCCGAGCCCGAGCTCGGGCGGCTCGGGCGAGTCCTGGATCAGCTCGGCCGGATCGCCGCTGTCGAGATCCTCGAACGAGAGCTCGAGCGGGCAGAACCGACACCAACGCCACAAGCTGTCGCGCACGGCCTCGGCGATGGCCTCGCGCTCGGCTTTGCGACCGCGTCGAAACAGGCTGATCGTGGTGCCCTCGATCGGCTCCTCGAGCGCGACCTTCTCGAAGCTGCGATCGCCGTGGAAGACCAGCTCCCAGCTCTCGCCGCCGCGCCCGGTGTGGACCAGCACGACCTCGGGCTCCCATGCGAACACCGAGACGAAGCCGATCCCGAAGCCGCCGGCCATCGTTCGGTCGCCGCTCTTGCTCGACGCGAACAGACGCGTGAGCTCCTGATCGATGATCGCCTCGTCCATGCCCGCGCCGGTGTCGAGCACGGTCAGCTCGAAGATCAGCTCGTCCGGCTCGCCAGAGCGCAGCGGGTGGCTCTCGAGCGTGACCTCGACGCGATCGCTGCCGGCATCCATCGCGTTCTGGACCAGCTCGCGCAGGAAGTCGTAGGGCGACTCGAACTGCGCGACCAAGCGCTCGAGCAGCGCGTCGACTTCGGCGGCGGACATTTTGCGACGGCGAGTGTAGTCCAGTCGATCCGCTTTCGGACTGGAAGCCGACGATGCTGCTAATGTCACGGCAGTGCCCTCGCGCGAGCAGCCGGAGTCGGCCGAGGAGACCCTGATCGTCGAGCCGGACGAGCAGTCGACCAAGGGCCCCGGCGGGCGTGCCGAGCGAGAGTTTCGCCGCGGCGACGAGGTCGGGCGCTACATGATCCTCGAGCGAGTCGGCGCCGGCGGAATGGGCGTCGTCTACGCGGCCTGGGATCCCAAGCTCGATCGCAAGATCGCCCTCAAGCTGCTGCACGGCGATCAGGCCAACCATGGTCAACGGCTCGAGCGCGAGGCCCAGGCGATGGCGCGGCTGACCCATCCCAACGTGATCGCGGTGCACGACGTCGGCGAGGTCGACGGGCGCCTGTTCATGGCGATGGAGTACGTCGAGGGCGAGACGCTCGGTCGCTGGGCTCGGCTCGAGCGCTCGGCGACTGCCTCCGCCGACACGCCGAGCGACGGCGAGCCGCTTGAGCCACGCAGCTGGGAGGAGGTGCTCGAGGTCATGCTCGCGGCCGGTCGCGGGCTCGCGGCCGCCCACGCCGAAGGGCTGATCCACCGCGACTTCAAGCCCGACAACGTGATGATCGGCGTCGACGGTCGCACGCGAGTGATGGACTTCGGGCTCGTGCGCGCGACCACGGTCGAGGAGACCGTGACCTCCGACGATCGCCGCACGGGCTCGCGCTCGATCATCCGCAGCAAGGCGATCGAGGACCTCGCGCTCGAGAGCGCGAGCGTGCTGTCGAGCGAGCTGACGCTCGCCGGCTCGCTGCTCGGCACGCCCGCGTACATGGCCCCGGAGCAGCTGCGAGGCGAGGACGCCGACGCGCGCGCGGATCAGTTCTCGTACTGCGTGGCGCTGTGGCAGTGCCTCTACGGCGTGCGCCCGTTCTCGGGCGACTCGCCGCTCGCGGTCTTGTTTGCGATCGCGCAGGCGAAATTTCGCGAGCCGCCGCCCGGTCGCACGGTGCCGAGCTGGATACGTCGCGCGCTCGAGCGCGGGCTGGCCTCCGAGCCTGCCGCGCGCTGGCCCGACATGCCGAGCCTGCTCGCCGCGCTGGCCGATGATCCGCAGTCACGGCGGCGCCCATGGTTGCTCGGCGCCGGCTCGTTGCTGGTCGCCGCCGCTGCGGCCACGGCCGCGATCGTGCTGCAGGAGCCGCCTCCGCCCGCGCTGTGCGAGCGGGCCGGCGACGAGCTGCGCGAGCTGTGGAGCGACGCGCGGCGAGCCGAGCTCGAGGCCGCGTTCAAGTCCAGCACGCTGGTCTACGCCGCGCAGACCTGGGATCGCGTGGGCGTGCGCCTCGACGACTGGGCGCAGCGGTGGATGGCCGCGCGCAAGACCGCGTGCGAGGACACCGAGGTTCGCCACCAGCAATCGTCCGATCTGCTCGACCTGCGCATGGCCTGCCTCGATCAGCGACGCGATCGCTTCGCCGCGCTGGTCGAGCTGTTCGCCACCGCCGACGACACGGTGATCGAGAAAGCGGTCGAGGCCGTCGAGGCGCTGCCCGAGCTCGAGATCTGCAGCGATCGCGGCTGGCTGACCGCGACCGTGCGACCGCCCGAGGACGCCGCGCTCGCGGCTGCGGTCGCCGAGCTGCGCGAGGACATCGCTCGCGTCGGTGCGATGACCGACGCAGGCAAGGCCGCCGACGCGGTCGCGCTGGCCGAGCAGGTCCAAGCTCGCGCGGCCGAGCTCGGCTGGACGCCGATCGTCGCCGAGGCCGAGCTGCACCTCGGGCGCGTGCGTCAGGAGCTCGGGCAATTCGCCGAGGCCCGCGCTGCGCTCGAGCAGGCGTTCTTCGCCGCGCGCCGCGGTGGCCACGACGAGGTCACGGTGCAGGCCGCGTTCTTGCTGATCTACGGGCTCAGCGTCGGGCTCGGAGAGCTCGACGCGGCCGCCGGCTGGATCGAGCACGCGCTGGCCGAGGCCGAGCGGATCGGTCGCGCCGATCTGCTCGCCGAGGTCTACGCGGGCATCGGCATCCACCACTACGTCAAGAGCGAGATCAAGCCGGCCGCGGCCGCGTTCGCGCGCTCGCTCGAGCTGCACGCCGGCGACGACGACTCGGCCAACCTCGGGGCCGCGCACATCAACTACGGCACGATCCTCGCTCGCGTCGATCCCAGCACGCGCGCGCAGGCGTTCGCCGAGCTCGAGCGCGGCCTGCAGATGCTCGAGGCCACGCTCGGCAATCAGCACCCGAGCTTCGCCGCCGCGCTGAGCAACTACGCGACCGTCCACGGCCACTTCGGTCAGCGCCGCGAGGCGATCGCCCTGCTCGAGCGCGCGCTGCAGATCGACGAGCGGGTGTTCGGGGCCACGCACCCGATGACCGCGTTGATCGAGCTCAACCTGTCGAGCAACCTGGTCGAGCTCGACGACCCCGAAGCGCTCGCGCGTGCGCTGGCGCTGGCCGAGCGATCGCTGGTCACCCATCGCCAGGTGTTCGGCGAGCAGCACGTCATGGTCGCGCAGTCCGAGCGAGCGATCACTCGCGCGTTGCTGCGGCTCGGTCGAGCCGAGGATGCCGTCGCGCACGCCGACGCGGCCCTGCAGCTGTGGACCGCGAGCTTCGGCGAGCAGCACTCCGACGTCGACGCTGCCCGGCTCGAGCGAGCGCGCTGCGACGTCGCGCTCGATCGGCTCGCCGCAGCACGAGCGGCTCTCGAGCGAATCCTCGAGCACCCACGCACCGACGAGAAGATCCTCGCCGCCGCCCAGCTCGAGCTCGCCGAGCTGATCGCCGCCGAGGATCCGATACGCGCCTCGACCCTACTCTCGAGCGCCAAACCCTACTTCGAGAAGACCGGCGACCAACGCAACGAACAACGAGCCGCCGCCCTCGAATCCAAGCTCGCACCCTAGCGGCTAAAAGGCCGAGATCGCGGAGCGCTGGCTGATGGGGGAGTCGCCGCGCTGAAGGTTGGCCGCTCGGGGCTTCGGCCACTCGATCTGGTGCTTGAGGATCCGGCGCTTGAGCGCGTGTCGGGTGATCCCGAGCAGGTTGGCCGCCTCCACGATACTTCCAGCGGCCACGAGCGCCTCCTCACAAAGTTTTCGTTCAGCATCGGCGAGATTGAGATTGTCGAGAACGATCGGCATGCAGCGACAATAGTTGGTTCACGATGCTTCTGTAAAGAAAAAAATGAAATGCAGGCCACACTAACTACCCGCAAATCCTGTCGGTAGGATCAAATTTGGTCAAGATACCTGCTGTAGAAAACACTAATAGCAGTTTTATTGGGGCGCTAAAACGCGACATTGGCGATCCTCTAAGCTAGTAAAACTACTGTCGAGGTCCTTCATCATGGGCGATTCACCATGTGAGCGCATTGGCGCTTCGTCGCGCGAAAATGCCGATCGGCGTCCGGTTCGGGAGTCGGCTGCCGAGCGTGGTGTAAGATGGGCCGCCCGTGTCGTCCCCGAGTCGTGCGTCAGCCCTTTCCGCGATCCGCGTGTTGGTGGTGGACGACGAGGTCAATCTCCGCTTCGCCATCGAGCGTGGATTGCGCAAGGCCGGTCATCATGCCGACTCGGCGAGCACGGTTCGGCAGGCGATCGAGCGGCTGCGATCGCAGCCCTACGACACGGTCGTCACCGATCTGCGGATGCCCGGCGGCGACGGGCTCGAGCTGATCCAGTGGTTGGGCAGCTACAGCCCGTCGACCAAGATCCTGGTGATCTCGGCCTACATCACCGCGGAGTTCCGAGCCGAGTACGAGTCGTCGCCGACGATCGGGATCCTCGAGAAGCCGGTCGAGCTCGGCAAGCTGATCGAGCTGGTCGAGCAGCTGGGCCCGCGCCGAGGTTTCTACGGCAACTCGATCGAGGTCGAGCTGTTCGACTACGTGCAGATGGTCGCGCTCTCGGGCCGCGACAAGCTCGTGAAGGTCGTGACCCCGGTCAACGAGGGCAAGATCTGGTTCGAGCATGGCGACATCGTCCACGCCGAGTTCGAGTCGTACATCGGCGAGATCGCGTTCTACAAGGTGCTCGCGACCGGGCGCGGGACCTTCACCGAGGTCTTCTACACCGACCCGCCCAAGCGCACGATCATGGGCTCGGCGACCGGGCTGCTGATGGAGGCGGCTCGGCAGATGGACGAGGGCACGCTCGGGCAGGACCCGACGCCGCCGCCGATCGATAGCGACGACGAGACCTCGTTCGCGGATCTCAACGACGAGCCGGCCGTCGGCCTGGCGCCCGAGCCCGACGAGCCGCCGGTCGAGCCCACGCCCGAGCCCCCGGTCGACTACAACGATCCCTTCGACCTGCGCGCCCCACCGCCGCCGCCACCTCCTCCGCCCGAGCCACAGACGTCCGCGACCGGGCTGCTCGACGATCCCGAGACCCGCGAGCTGATGCTCGGGCAGTTCTTCGAGTTCGAGGGGGTCGACGGCGTGGCGATCATCTCGAGCACGGGCAAGGTGCTGGCCGAGAACATGGGCGCCAACAGCTCGCTCGTGACCCTGGCCGGGTTCTACATGCGCGGCGCCGCCCGGATCGCCCGCTCGCTCGGCTACAACGTGTTCGACGGCGTGATCGCCCGCTCCGAGACCGGCCAGCAGTTGGTCATGGTCGGCATGGGCGCGACCTCGGCCGTGTTATCCATCGCTCCGGGCAGCGACCCCGAGCAGGTCCGTGACGAGGTCATGGGCCTGGATTGAACAGCATGACCGACACGCCGGAAGTGCTCGCGCTCCTCCAAGAGATCACCGCGGTCGAAGGCGTCCGCGGGGCGATGCTCGCGACCGCGAAGGGTCCGATCGGCGCGGTCGAGCATGCCCACCTCGCGCTCGCGGTCGCGACCGATCTGAGCAAGACCGTGCGCCGGCTGGTGGTGGCGTCGACCACCGCCAACGCGCCGCTGCGCGAGCTGCTGATCAACTTCGGGCCCTCGCGGATGATGCTGCGTCCGTTCGCCGAGGACGTGCTGGTCGTGCTGCTCGAGCGCGAGGCCGAGACCAGCCCGATCCGCCAGCTGCTCGACCTCGAGATCGAGCGCATGCAACGAGCGGCCCGCGGCGAGCCGACCGAGGCCGGCCCTGGCTACGCGCTCGGCGACGTCGACGACGACATCGGCGAGCTGCTGAGCAGCGCGCTCGGGCCGATCCTGCGCGAGATCGAGGCCGTCTATCACAACTACCGCAAGCGCGGCGGGCTCGATCAGGCCAGGACCCGCTCGATCATGCACGACCAGATGCGCGAGTGGTTGCTGTGCTGCAACCCCTCGAACTACACGCTGCCGCTGCTGCTCGACGGGCTCTCGGAGACCATGGTCGACGATCCGCCCAACCGCAATCGCTTCGTCGCCGAGGCGCAGGGCATCCTCCGCAAGGCCGGCGCGCTCAGGTAGGTCGATGTCCGCGGACGCGGAAGCTGCTTGGCGGACGATCGCGGCGCAGGCCCACACGCTGCACGGGCGACCGGACAGCACGATCAAGCCGCGCGAGCGATCGATGGGCACGACCGGCCGCGGGGTGCTCGATCAATTCCTCGCCGGACCCAAGGCCACCAGCGCGCCGCTCGAGCTCGGCCCGGTGCTCGGCGAAGGCGGCATGGGGGTCGTGCGGCTCGCGACGCAGACCTCGATGGGCCGCGAGGTCGCGGTCAAGAGCCTGCGGCCGCACCAGCGCAAGCCCGGGCCCACGCTCAAGCTGCTTCAGGAGGCCTGGACGGCGGCGCGGCTCGAGCACCCCAACATCGTGCCGGTCTACGACATCACCGTCGATGTCGACGGCAGCCCGCTGATCGTGCTCAAGCGCATCGAGGGCGAGTCGTGGGCCACGCTGCTCGGCGATCCCGAGCGCCTGCGCGAGCGCTACGGCGTCGAGGATCCGCTCGAGTGGCACCTGCAGATCCTGAGCACGATCTGCAGCGCGATTCACTTCGCCCACGATCGCGGCGTGCTGCACCTCGACCTCAAGCCCGAGAACGTGATGATCGGCGGGCACGGTGAGGTCTACGTGGTCGACTGGGGCATCGCGATGGCGCTCGCCGACGACGGCAGCGGGCGCCTGCCGGTCGCGGCCGCCTGCCGCGAGATCGTCGGCACGCCGAGCTACATGGCGCCCGAGATGCTCGACGGCGACGGCACCAAGCTGGGCGTGCACACCGACGTGTACCTGCTCGGTGCGATGCTCCACGAGCTGATCGCCGGCGCGCCGCCGCACCGCGGCGAGACGATCATGGCGGTCCTGCACGCGGCGTTGACCGCCGAGCCCGAGCTGCCCGAGGGCACGCCGACCGAGCTCGCCAACATCTGCCGCGTGGCCATGGCCCGCGCACCCGAGCGCCGCTACGCCAGCGCCGACGCGCTGCGTCGCGAGCTCTCGGGCTTCCTGCGTCACCGCGAGTCCGATCGCTTGGCCACGCGCGCGAGCGAGCGACTGACCGAGCTCGAGGCCTTGCTCGCGCAGCCCGAGCGGGCCGCGGCCGAGGGCTCGCTGCGCGACGAGCTGTTTGGCCAGGTGCGCTTCGGCTTCGAGCAGGCGCTGGCCTCGTGGACCGACAACCAGCGCGCGCGCGAGGGCCTGACCCGGGCGATCCGAGCGATGGTCGAGTACGAGCTCGAGCACGGCGATCCGCAGGTGGCCGCGACGCTCGCGGGTCGAGCCGAGGGGCTGCCGACCGAGCTGGTCGAACGGCTCGCGCGTGCGGTCGAGCGACGCCGCGCCGGGCTCGACGAGCTGGTCCAGATGCGCCGCGACAACGATCTGCGGATCGGCCAGCGGACGCGCGTGTTCGTGATCTCGGTCCTCGGCGTGGTCTGGACGGCCGCGCCGTTTCTGGCCCAGTTCGCGTTCCCGCGCGACGTCGCCTCGTCGGGCTATCTGCTGGTGCCGATCGCCTCGCTGGTGATCCTGGTCGGGCTCGCGATCTGGGCCCGCGAGTCGCTGACGCGCACGCGAGTGAATCGCACGGTCGTCGCGGCGCTGGCCCTGGCCCTGATCGCCCACCTGCTGCTGATGCTCGGCGCGCCGCTGATGGGTCTCTCCTACTACGACGCGACCGCCTTGCTGCCGCTGCTGTGGGCCGTGCTGGTCGCGATGGGCTCGCTGACCTTCGAGCCTCGCGCGACGCCGATCGCGGTCGCCTACGCGATCGGCTTCTTCGCCGCCGCGGGGCTGTACGAGTGGCGGTTCTTGGTGATGGGCGTGTGCAACCTGGTGTTCGTGATCGTGCTGCTGATCGCCTGGTGGCCGCAGCGGCTCCGCGGGCCGATGCCCGAGCTGGATCACCGAAGCTGATTTCGCCCCCCGCGGCCGCCTTGGTGCGAGCCGCGGGCGTCCGCTTCGCGGACGTTCGCTCGCGGAGCGAGCGAAGCGGATCAGCTCGCTAACCGCGGCCGCACGTAGTGGCCCCCAGTGGGGGCCTTGGTTTCGCCCTTGCGGCCGCCTCGGTGCGAGCCGCGAGCGGCCGCACGTGGCCCCTACAGCAGCCCGCGGGCGCGGACTTGCTCGACGTAGTACTCGGGCTCGCGGCCGCCTTCGATCTCGCCCGCGTCGAACAGCGCCTGCAGGCGCGCGCGCAGCTGGCCGATCTCGGGTCCCGGTCGTAGCCCGAGACCGGCCATCAACGCGTGGCCGAGCCCGGCCGGCAACGGCTTGGGCTTCTGATCCTCGGCCTCGAGCGCGCGGATGCGACGGCCGAGCTCGCTGATCTTCCGCAGCGAAGCCTTGCGCTTGCCCGGACGCCGGCTGGTCACATCAGCGCGCGAGAGGTTGAGCAGATCGCCGAGCACCGGGCCGACCTCGCGAGCGAAGCGACGCACGGCGCTGTCGGTCCAGCTCGCTTCGTACTGACCCGGACGCAGATGAAACCGGATCAGCTGCGCGATGGCTTCGCGCTCGTCCGGTGAAAAGCCGATGCGCTGCGCAGGCCCACGCAGGAACATGCGCTCGCCGACCTCGGCGTGGCCGTGAAAGGTCACGCCGCCGCCGTCGACGAAGCGCCGGGTCGGGACCTTTCCGATGTCGTGCAGCATCGCCGCCCAGCGAACCGTCGACTTGGGGACCGACTGCCAGACCACCGTCTTGGTGTGCTCCCAGACGTCCTTGTGGCGGCGGCCGGCCTCCTGCGAGAAATCGACGGTCGCCTCGAGCTCGGGCAGCACGATCGCGAGCACGCCCGAGTCGTGCAGGACCTGCATCGCCGCGTCGGGTCGGCGCCCGCCGATCGACTCGCTCAACAGCCCGTGGAGCTGCTTCGGCGAGGCGCCTCGCAGCGCGCCGGGATCGGCGGCGAGGCTCTCCGCGATCGCCTCGAGCGTCGCGGGATCGGGCACCGAGCCATCACGACCGGCCGCGATCGCTGGCGCGAGCAGCTGTTCGACGAGCGTGGCCATGGCGGCGAAGCTGCCGGCGAGGATGCATGACGGGTCGCAAAACGCCAGTCCTCGTCGCGCGCGCGGCCCCGCCCGAACGACCGCGGCTCACCGCCCACGAGCACAAAGGCCCCCCGTTGGGGGGCCACCACGTCCGCGCGAGCACACCGAACCGACCCACCCGAGGTCGCAAGGCGACCTCGGCGGACGCGAAGCGTCCGCATGTGGCTAAGTCTCCGATAGGCCACGGGGGGCAAAGTTGATACAGTCCATCGGAGCGATGTCGCGGTCCCCGCAGCTCGGCTACAACCACAACATCCCGCACCGCGGCCGGCTCTATCACGTGCAGACCGAAGACTCGGGCGTCAGCAAAGCCCACATCTTCACGCACGTGTTCTACGACGGGACCATCA
>DATLLB010000710.1:0-9834 GCA_035538075.1 Enhygromyxa sp. | reverse complement strand
GGGCGCGTGCGCAGGGCCTTCGACGAGCAGCTGCCGGGCTTTTGGCTGACCGTGGCCGAGCGCGATCGATGCGGCGGCGTGCGCCTGCGGATCGGGCCCAGCAACATCAGCCTCGATCCGCGCCTCGACGATGCGCTCGCAGGGCTATTTGGCCCCCCGCGGCCCGCGTAGTGTGAGCCGCGGGCGAAGCGGATCGGCTTGTGGTTTTCGACCGCACGTGGTGCCCCCCGTGGGGGGCTATTCGGCCCACGATGAGCGCTCGCGCAGCATGAATTCCTGGCGCTGCAGCTCGAGCACCAGCGTGGGCCGCCACTCGTCGCGCCACGCCTGCAGCGCTTCGCTCCACGCTCGCGGATCGCTGAGGTTGGGACGCGGCGCGGCGACCAAGTAGACGTAGCTGGCGTAGCTGCGATCGAGGCCGTCGTAGCGATCGCGGCAGAGCTCGATGTCGCGGATGCTGCCGTCCATGCCGTTGGTCTTGCCGACGGTCGCGGGCAGCAGCGGGCTGATCAGCGAGGGCAGCACGAACAGCCCGACCGCGACCATGCCCGAGACGACCGCGAGCACGCGCAGCGGGTAGTCGTGCACACGGCAGGCGCGACGCAGGAACTCGCGCAGGCCGGGGATCAGCTGAGCGGCGCGGACCAGCACGCTGGAGCCGAGGTACAGCCACACCCAGAATGAGGTGAAGAAGCTCGAGTAGATGTAGATCGCCGAGACGTCGTAGTTGATGGTGCCGGGCGGGGTCGAGAAGGTCAGGCCGGCGATCGCGATGTCGAGCATGCGGCCCAGATCGAAGGTGTCGCGGGTCAGGCAGCCGACCGCGTAGAGCGACTCCTCGGGCACCAGCGGCAGCAGCAGCACGCCCGAGCCCCACAGGAAGAAGAACACGATCGCCGAGGTCAGGATCACGTCGAGCATCAGCCACGCGAGCTTGCCGAGCAGCCCGCGAGCCTCGCTCATCTTGCCGAGCACGAACCGGCTCTCGACCAGCGAGAGGTAGTCCGGGATGATGTTGGTGAGCACCGTGGCGCCGCCGTAGAGGACCAGCAGCAGCGTGAGGTTGGTGTCGTCGGTCGGCGGATCGGAGAGCCCGCCCTTGTTGGCCAGCCAGACCACGAACGCGGCCACCAGCGCGAGGAACGAGGCCAGCGCCGAGCGCCAGAAGTTGGGCAGGTGCAGCTCGACGCCGAGCACCCGCACCGCGCGGCTGCGGAACATGCGATCGAACCACTCGATGAAGGCCTTGGGCAGCGAGTCGACGCGCGCGTCCGCGGGCAGATCGTCGATCAACCAGCCACCGAGCTCGCGTCGTCGATCACGACCGAGCAAGCGATCGCCGAGGATGAACAGCGTCACGACGAAGCCGACGATGGCGAGACAGGCGATCAGCTGATCCACGCGCGCAGCGTACCAGGCTGGCCGGCTGCTCGCTGCGTGTCGCGCCAGCGGCCCTATCCGGCGCACGAGGACTGATCCGCTTCGCTCGCGGAGCGAGCGGCCGCCCGCGGCTCACACTCAGGCGGCCGCGGGCGGGCTCAATAGCCCCCCAACGGGGGGCACCACGTGCGGTCGAAGGCCACGAAATGATCCGCTTCGCTCGCGGAGCGAGCGAACGGCCGCGAAGCGGCCGCCCGCGGCTCACACTGAGTCGGCCGCGGGGGGGCTAAACAGCCGGAGTACACTTTCGGCGTGACGCTGACTCTGCTCCGCAACGCCGAGCTGTTCGCTCCAACCCCGCTCGGCCGTCGTGATCTCTTGTTGGCGGGCGGCCGCATCGCCGCGATCTCGGACGCAGGCGCAGCCCTCGATTCGCTGCCGGCGAGCCTCGGCGCCGAGGAGCACGACTGCGCGGGCAAGCGGGTGATCCCGGGCTTGATCGACGCGCACGTGCACACGACCGGCGGAGGCGGGGAGGGCGGCTTCACCAGCCGCGTGCCGCCGCTCTCGTTGACCGAGCTGAGTCGCGCGGGCGTGACCTCGGTGGTCGGCGTGCTCGGGACCGACGGCAGCACCCGGACCATGCGCGAGCTGGTCGCTCGCACCTACGCGCTGCGCGAGGAGGGGCTCAGCGCGTGGTGCTGGACCGGCAACTACGAGCTTCCGGTCAAGACGCTGACCGGCTCGGTGCGCGACGACATCGTGTTCATCGATCCGATCATCGGCGTCGGCGAGCTGGCGATCAGCGATCACCGATCGTCGCAGCCGACCTACGACGAGTTCGTGCGCGTGGCCTCGGACGTCCACGTGGCCGGCATGCTCGGCGGCAAGGCGGGCGTGCTGCACCTGCACCTTGGCGACGGCGAGCGCAAGCTCGAGCTGATCCGCCGCGCGCTCGCCTGCAGCGAGCTGCCCGCTCGCGTGTTCCATCCCACCCACGTCAACCGCAACCGCGTGCTGTTCGAGGACGCGCTGACCCTGGTCGGTGCGCTGGGCGAGCGCGCACCGACCATCGACATCACCGCGTTCCCGGCCGACGACGTCGGCGACGGGCTCTCGGCCGCGGCTGCGATCGCGGCCTGGAAGCGGGCCGGGCTGCCGCTCGCGAGCTTGACCTGCTCGTCGGACGGCGGCGGCTGCATGCCGCACTTCAATGCGCACGGCGTGCTCGATCACTACGGCGTCGGCCAGTGCTCGACCCTGCTCGAGACCATCCGCGAGGCGATCGCCGATCACGGCCTCACGCTCGCCGAGCTGCTGCCGCTGTTCACTCGCAACGTCGCCAAGCTGCTGCGCCTGCGTGGCAAGGGCGAGCTCGCGGTCGGGGCCGACGCCGATCTGTTGGTGCTCGACGAGGCGCTGCAGGTCGACGCCGTGATCGCGCGCGGTCGCTGGTTGATCCGCGGCGCTCAGCCGCTCGTGCGCGGGCCGTTCGAGCGCTGACCGACGGTGATCTCGAGCTCATCCGCGAGCGCCTGTCCGCACTCGTAGAGCGTCTGCAGGACCGGCCGTAGCGACTCGCCCCGAGCGGTCAAACGGTAGCGGGCGGGATCCTCATCCGCACGGGCGATCAGGCCCAGCTGCTCGAGCTCGTGCAGGCGCTGCGTCAGCATCTTGTCGCTGAGCGTCGGGACCCGCCGACGCAGCTCGCCATAGCGCAGCGGACCTTGTTTGAGGTGAGCGAGCAGCACGGTCTTCCACTTGCCACCAAGTACGTCCAGCGCCAGCTCGACTGGGCACGAGTAGACCGAGTGCAGTGGCGCTGGCATGCAACATCATCGCTGGTGGCCTGCGAGCAGGCCAGTTTCACCACTCACCGGTTGGTTCGTTGACGATCGTTCACCGCGCGCCGAGGCTCTGCGCGATGATCCTCGAGTACATCCGCTACCGAATTCCCACCGAGCTCGACGACGCGTTTCGTGCCGCCTATGCCCGCGCCGCCGTGTCGCTGCAGGCCTCCTCCGAATGCCTCGGATACGACCTGGCCCGCTGCCACGAAGAGCCGAGCTGCTACATCCTGCGCATCCACTGGACCTCGCTCGAGGGGCACCTGCAGGGGTTCCGTCGCGGCGCCGAGTTCGGCCCCTTCTTGCGCGAGGTCAGGCCGTTCATCGATCGGATCGAGGAGATGCGTCACTACGAGCCCACCGAGCTGCGCTGGTCTCGACTGGCCAGCTAGTGGCGTTCCTTGATAGAAGCCCGCATGGCCAACGTCCGCGCCTCCCACATTCTCCTGATGTACAAGGGCTCCGCCCGCTCCTCGGCCACGCGCAGCAAGGCCGAGGCCGAGCAGCAGATCAACCAACTCAAGGCGCAGCTCGACGGCGGAGCGGAGTTCGCCGCGCTCGCCCGCCAGCACTCCGACTGCCCCTCCAAGGCCAAGGGAGGCGATCTCGGCTCCTTCGGCAAGGGCCAGATGGTCCCCGAGTTCGAGACCGCGGCGTTCTCGATGCAGGTCGGAGAGGTCAGCGGCGTGGTCGAGACTGCGTTCGGCTACCACCTGATCCAGCGCACGGCGTGAGGGCCCCGCAACCACTACAGCCCCCCAGGTGACCGGCCGATCTGCCTGTCAATGGCAGTACGCGAGCGCACATGTGCCCGATGCGGAGGTTGCACTGGTTTGGCGGTCGCGCTTTCAGGGCGGTCGGCGGGTCCAAGCACAAGCTCGCCGACGTCCGTCGGCGAGCCAAAGTAGCCTCTTGTAGAACGCGTGCGGCTGAGCGACAGATCGCGCCGTGCCTGCCAAGGTCGATGAGAACCAGCGCCGCGGGTGGATCGTCCCGGTCGGCGGCGCCGAAGAGAAGGAAGGCGACCCGGTCATCCTGCGGCGCTTCGTCGAGCTCTCGGGTGATCGTGACGCTCGCATCGCGGTGATCCCCACGGCCTCGCGCCTCGACGACACCGGTGCTCGCTACGAGCGAATCTTCCGCGAGCTCGGGGCCGGCAAGGCGCGAGCGCTCGACTACAAGCGCCGCGAGGACGCGACGCGCTCCGACTGGCTCGAGTACCTGCGCTCGGCCACCGGCGTGTTCCTGACCGGCGGCAACCAGCTGCGGATCTCGACGATCCTCGGCGGCACCGACGTCGCGCGGGCGATCCGAACCGTGAACGCTCGCGGCGTGCCGGTCGGCGGGACCTCGGCCGGCGCCGCGATCCTCTCCGAGCACATGATCGCGTTCGGCAAGTCCGGCGCCACACCGCGCGCGGGCATGGTCTCGCTCGCGCCCGGCTTCGGCCTGACCAACCGCGTGGTCATCGATCAGCACTTCCGCCAGCGCGACCGCATCGGCCGGCTGCTCGCGGCGCTGGCCTACAACCCGTTCGCGGTCGGCATCGGCCTCGACGAGGACACGGCCGCGTTCATCGACGGCGACGATGTGATCGAGGTGATCGGCAGCGGGGCGATCACGATCATCGACGCCAGCAAGCTCGAGCACTCCTCGATGGGCTCGGCGCAGGACGGCGACAGCATCTGCATGACCGGGATCCACCTGCACATCCTCAACGGGGGTGGGCGCTACGATCTGCACTCGCGCACCGCCACGCCGCCGCCCGCGAAAGAGGACGACGACTGAGTTTTCCACCTCGTGCCGAGCACGAGACCCGCGGCGAAGGAAAGTCGAGGACCCCCTTCAGGGGGTCACCACGTACCACCGAGTACTACGTGCGCGCCCCATCCTCGCTCGCACGCCGTGCGATCGAGGCGTACGCGAAGCGGACGTGCATGGCTCAGTCTTCGGCTGGCTGCGGGGGTCTATCTTGTTAGTTGATCACGCGCGTCGCCGATGTTGAAGCTTGGAAACTTCGACGACATGAACTTCGCCGAATTTCGATGATCGGTTGGCCGTGCCGCCCAACTACCGCACGCGACCCTGCAGCGAGCGCGACGCAATCACGCGTCGACGGCTGCGTGGGCCGACGGAGCAGCAGCCATGGGCCAGCGAGCAGATGTCTTTCGAAGCGTGGATTCGTGCGTGCAAGGGCGACGAGGGCTGCTCGCATCGCTCGTGCTCGCGCTCGCGCTCGGGTGCGAGCAGACCTCCGCGAGCTCCGAGACCAGCGTCGCCGTGCAGACAACCGAGCGGCGGGCGGACACGGTCGCTCCGATGGTTGCGTTCTTTGCTGCACCCAACGGCGAGTGCCCGGTTGGATGGCGCCCGCGCGAGGAGTGGCGCGGCCGGATGGTGCTCGGGACCACCGACCCAAAGCGCGTCGGCACGCTGCAAGGCCCCGCGTTCGACCCCGCGCACCTCCCCACGCACACCCATGAGCAGTGGGCACGCGTCTACTTCGGTCGCGCCGAATACAGCCTCGGGCACACCTACAACTTGGTCCCGACGCTGACCGTGCACGCGTCGGGCGGGTCGGCGGCGACGAGGCAGACCACCCCCGACGATGGCGGCTATCCGTTCCTTCAGCTCGCGCTGTGCGAGCAGACCGACACGAGCGCGATCGTTGATGAGCTGCCGACCTTCACCGTCGCGCTGTTCAACGGTCCCACGTGCCCGCGCGCCGATGACGAAGACCGCCGCTGGACGCCCTACGACAAGGCCAACGGTCGCTTCATCGTTCCGCTCCCCAATGCCGGCACGCAAGAGCGCTTGGTCGCCAGCAATTGGGGCGACGGCCCCGGCAAACCCCACGACCACGTCAGCATGTACAGCTTTCGCGTCGCCGAGTCGATTCCCGGCGACGGCAAAGAATGCCCGTTTGGGTGCCATGCCACTCGGGCGTGGGCGTTGGCCGGGCACGTCGCGATCGAGACCCACGCTTGGGGAACCGAGTCGGGGTTGCAGCACGGCTATGTCGAGCTGCTCGCGTGCATGAAGACCGGCCAACGAGCCCCGCGCGAGCCCAAGCTGCCCCGTCACTTCACCTACTTCCGCGCGGCCAACGACTGCGCCAATCGCTATCGCGTGTACGCATCGGCCGGACGCTTGCTCGTCGGAGTCCCGCGCAACGGTCAGCCGTACGCAGCTTACGGCGGACCGCCGCTCAGCGACGGCGAGGACCGGACCCACGACCACGATCCGATCAAGGTCGACTTCTTCGCCGATGAGAACGTCCCCGGCGATTACAAGCACGTCCTCAATACCAATGCCCACGGCAATGTGCCGCGCGGGGTGGCCAAGCATCGCCACTATTCGTGGCTGGCACCGCTGCGGGCCGTGAGCCTCGGGCTGCCCTACGTCCAGCTCGCGCATTGCATCGCCGAGCGCCAGGACCCCAGCGACTTTCCGGCCATCGATGACCCCAACCGCGAGAGCGGCGATTGGTTTGATTCCACGCGCTGATGCACGCCTGGGGCCGCCCGTGGCGGTGTCGCTCGGCGCTGGCAGTGCGCCCGGCACAGCTTCGGCCTCGCTCCTACCCACGGACGGCCCCAAACGCACCTCAGCACGCGAAATCAAACCAATCACCGCTCTAGGAGAAACCACGTGCAATCCCAAGCTCATCAATCACTCATTCCCATCCGCGCGATCGCGGCCGCCATGACCACCAGCAGCGAGACCATGGAGGACTACCTCGACGCCAAGTCGCCGCCGGTCCGCGACGGCGACCTCGATGATTGCTTCGTGGTTTTCGGACCGCCCGGCGCGTCGAGCCTGCTCACGATCGCGGTCGAGAACCACGACGGAATGGCCGAGCCGGTGCTGGTCCACGTGCGGCCTAGCAATCTGCTCGACACGCGCGAGCACGCTGCCATCGACGAGGCCGAGCTCGCCGAGGTTGCGAGCTCGGACGCCGGCTGGCGCTCCGACACATCGCGGATTCCCGACTCGCGCCAGGAGCACAAACGTGCGCCACGAGGCGACGTCTACCATCTGCGCGCCTTCCAACATCGAGGCCGAGACTATGCGCTAGTCCACTTCAAGACCGGCAGTGAGGTGGATGCATCGGCGGCCTACGTCGAGGCCGTCGTCCGCGAGCACGACTCGCAGCCGTGGCAGACGTGGAAGCCCGGCGGCGAGGCCGGTGTCGCGCTGCTATCCAAGCCACAGACCGAGGTGCTGACCGACGCGAAGGGCCGGCAGATCATCTTTGGGCGCGCCAAGTACTCGGACGACCACGACACCATCGCGATGGTGTTCTACGACGAGGACAACCAGTGCTGGGAGCAGGCCAACAGCGGGACTAAGCTCCGCCGTTCGGCCAGCCCGCGCAGCTATCGGCTGATCAACGACGGCCGCAGCGTGCTCGGCGGGATGCTGCTGCGCTTCGGCGACGGCTCGACCGTCGAGTATCAGACGGTCACCGTCAAGACCGAGGCTGGTTATCAGCCGATCCTCGACTGCAGCGATGATCGCTGGCAGCGAGTCGAGCTGCGCGAGCTGATCACGGGTGTCGGCGACATCGAAGCCTCGCGCTTCATCCCGGTCCCGGGTCGCGCGGGCTCGTTCACGGTCCACGCCAGCGACGGCCGCGTGTGGCTGGTGACCGGGTTCGGCTCGAGCAGCGTCCGCGCCGTGTGCCTCAGTGACGACGGCAATCTCCGGGCAAGGATCGTCCGCGTCGGGCTCGATCGCTCGACGCTGCCCGGCGAGCGCAGCAAGACCGACGGGCGAGGGACCATCACCGTGTATGCGGTCGACCGGAGCGGCGAGCGGCGCTTGTGGGTCAAGCGCGAGGCAGCGGCGAGCGACGCCGCCATGCCGAGCTTCGATCCCTGGGTCGCGCTGGGCAATCAGACTCGGACCCTCGCCGTGCCGAGCATCATGCCCTACGGCGCCGAGGTGTTCTTGGTCAACGAGGACGGCCCCGGCAAGTCCACGCGGACCTCTGACGGTGGCGTCGTCATCGAGCGCAAGAACTTCGACGGCGAGGCCGGGCAGGGCTGGCACAGCGTGGTTGTCGAGGCCACACAGCGCGACGGGCAAACCAGCGAGGAGTGGAAATGCACGACTCACACCACGCTGCTGACCCTGCTCGCCAAGGACGGATCGCCGGCCTATCGTGCTGCCGCGGAGCTGCGCAGCGAGTTCGCCTGCACGGCGGTGATCAACGGCGTCAGCCGGCACCTCCGTCCCGATCGCCCGGTTCGCGTGTTTGCGGACGATCGTGGGCTGATCTGCGTGAAGACCAAGACCGACACCGTCGATGGTCCGGCGCTGACGGTCACCCTCGATCCTGATGACAGCAAGTCGGTACCCGTCACCGTACGCACGACCGAAGCGGTCGCCCGGCGCTTTGCCGGCAAGGAAGCCCACGCCAAGCTGGACAAGCAGCGGCTGACGAACGCCGGGCTGCTACCCGAGCGGCTCGCCGATGCGCACAAGAACCGGCTCGTGCAGATGATCGGCGACGCCGGTCAAGCGCTCGGTCGCAATTTCGAGGGCCATGGCGACGCCACCTGGTACCGCGCGACGTTGGTCCCGGCCAAGGCGGATGGCGACGAGCCCCGCTGGGAGATCCACTCGGGAGATGGCGAGCTGCCGGTCCGCGAGCAGATCGAGGTTGCCGCAAACAGCCAGGAGATCGTGGTCCCGAAGCGCGGCCGCGTCGTCGGCTGGGGGTTCCTGGGCGACATCTTCAACTGGATGGTCGAGACCTCCGAGAAGGTCGTGGACTTCACCCTGCAGCTCGGTCGCGGGCTGGTCGATCTGGTCGTCAACATCGGCAACAAAGTGTTCAAGTGCGTCATCGATACCACCGTCGGGCTGATCCGCGGGATCGAGGCGCTGTTCGTGAGCATGGCCAAGTCCATCGGCGCGGCTGTCGATGCGGCGCGGAAGCTGCTCGAGGTGATCCAGGCGCTGTTCGACCGCGAAGCCATCAAGCGGACCAACGACGCGCTCGACTACATGCTGCAAGGCGGGCTGCGGACCGTCGAGGAGCTGATCGGCGATCAGCTGACCGAAGCGACCACCACCGTGGTGACCAAGGTGGTCGCGGGCGTCAACGGGGCGCTCGAAGAGGTCAAGAAGTTCATGACAGGATCGGTCGGACGAGTCGGCGAGCAAGGTCTGCCTGACAGCCCCGAGGGACCAACCTTCGCCAACAAGAAGCTGCTGCTCGACAAGGGCGGGGTGCAAGCGCGGTGGGCTGCGGACCAGCTCGCCGGTCACCGCGACAAGGTGGTCGAGACGCTCGCGACCGCCCCACTCGAGCTCGACTCGCGTGTGGTCGAGGAGCTGCGGAAGCTGGCCAAGCTGGCCTACAATCCCGAGAATCCCGGCGCCGAGTCGCTCGCCAAGGTCGCCAGCGACCTCGCAGACGACCTTGGCCGGAGCTTCGCGAACGGCGGCATGTCGTTGCTCAGCGTCGATACGATCCTGACCTACTGCCAGCGCATGGTCACGATGGCGGGGAGCCTGCTGGCCGCCGTGATCCGCATCGTCTTGAGCCTGATCGCCGATGCGATCGCGGCGTTTCGCAAGCTCCTGGACACCAAGC
>DATLLB010000709.1:0-15693 GCA_035538075.1 Enhygromyxa sp. | reverse complement strand
CCGAGCCGGCCGCTCGCGGTGGTTCGGCCGCACAGCGTGGACGAGATTGCGAGCGCGCTGCGCTTGCTCTCGGAGCGTGGAGTCCCTGTGGTTCCGCGCGGTGGTGGATCGGGCGTCGTCGGAGGCGCCGAGGCGCCGAGCGATGCGGTGGTGATCGATCTCGGCGCGCTCGACCGCATCGTCGCGCTCGACGAGCATGATCTGTTGGTGACGGCGCAAGCGGGGGTCGGGCTAGCGACGCTCGAGGCGTGGCTCGGCGAGCGCGGGTACACGACCGGGCACTATCCGCAGTCGATCGCCCTCGCGCAGATCGGCGGGCTGGTCGCGACGCGCAGCAGCGGGCAGTTCTCGACCAAGTACGGCAACATCGAGGAGCTGGTGGCCGGGCTCGAGGTGGTGCTCGCGGACGGGACGATCGTGCGCATGAGCCCGGCGCCGCGTCGATCGGTCGGGCCGGATCTGCGGCAGCTGTTCATCGGCTCGGAGGGGACGCTCGGGGTGATCAGCGAGGTGACGCTGAAGGTGGTGCCGCTGCCGGCCGAGCGGCGCATGCAGGCGCTCGCGCTGCCCAGCTTCGCGCAGGGGCTCGAGTGCATTCGTCGATGCATGCGAGCGGGCTGGCGTCCGGCGGTCGTGCGATTGAACGACGCGATCGAGGCGAAGCGGTCGTTCGCCGAGGTGGTGCAGCCGGGCCAGGCGATCCTGCTGCTGCTGTGCGAGGGGCCGCAGGGCTACGCGAGCTTGGAGATCGGGGCGGTCGAGCAGATCGTGGTCGAGCAGGGCGGGCGTCCGCTCGGGCCCGAGCCGGTGGCGGCGTGGCTCGAGCATCGCAACGACATCAGCCGCTACGAGCAGTGGCTGCGCTCGGGGTTGATCGTCGACACGATCGAGGTCGCAGCGGGCTGGCAGGCGATCGCGCGCATCTACGATCGGGTGCTTTCTCGGACGCGCGAGGAGGTGGCGGAGCTGAAGGTGATCAGCGCCCACTCGTCGCACAGCTATCCACAGGGGACCAACCTCTACTTCTCGTTCGCAGCCAAGACTGATCCCGATCCCGACGTGGCCGAGGCGATCTACAGGCGCGTGTGGGCGACGGTGATGGACTGCACGCTGCGCGAAGGCGGGACGATTGCCCATCATCATGGGATCGGGCGGATGCGGACGCCGTGGGTCGCTGCGGATCTCGGCAGCGCGCAGGTGGTGCTCGAGGCGATCGAGCGGGCGCTCGATCCTACGGGGGTGATGAATCCCGGCGTGCTGGTGGATTAGCGCTCACATGCCCATGTCGACCCAGAGCTTGCCCATCTTCAGGACCGCGCTCGAACCAAACGTCAAGAACGCGAGCAGCCCGAAGAACCCACCGGGAAAGCGGGTGATCACCATGGTCCACGCGAAGCGACCGTAGTGGGTCGGGAGGTTGAAGACGAGCATGTACATGCGTCGCGCCTCCTTCCAGCCGTCCCAGACGGTGCGGCCGAAGCCGGCCCATTGCGCGCGATCGATCAGCGCCTCGATGCGTGCGATCGCTGCATCGACCTCGGTCGAGATCGAGTGGCTGTCGGCACCGAACGCGGTGGTCATCGCGTGCTCGTAGTCGGCGGCGCGATCCTGGACGAACTTGGCCAGCTGCGAGGAGAACACGGCGCCGCCGATGAAGATCACGCCGATGAAGTCGATCGCGTTCGAGATGCCCTCGAGCGCGAGGCTCAGCTGCGGATCGTAGGCGACCGGGCCAATCGTGCGATCTCGCAGCCAACGACCGACGACCGGCAGCGAGCCCAGCGAGACCAGCAACGCGAAGCCGATCACGGTGCTGTAGAGCAGATAGCGAATCGCCCGCGACGATCGACTCGGCCGCGGGAGCGCGGCCTTGATCAGCCAACGCGCGGCTCGTTGCGCGCGCGATCGCAAGGGCGGCTTGCTGGGTTGCTCGGGCTCGGCGAGAGGCTCCGCAGGCACGCCTCCTATGCTACCCCCCACCCACTGCAGCCCCCCAGCTAACCGACGAACGCAGTGAGGAGGGGAGCGGGTCCAAGCACTGACTCGCCCCCCGTCTGGGGGGCGAGCTAAACAAGCTTCCCGTGCTTGCGGTTGAGCTTGCGTAGGTGCGAGGCGCCGTTGCGGGTGATCTTGACCTTGCGCTTGGGCCCGCTGCCCTCGACGTGAATCCAGCCCTTGGTTCGCAGGTGCCGAAGCACGAGCTTGAGCTGCTCGGAGGTCAGCTTGGTCGCGCGGACCAGCGCGGGCTCGGCCAGCGGGCCTTCATCGGCGAGCGTGCGGAGGATCCGGTAGTCGCCATCGGGCACGTCGGCGCGGCGACGGATCACAGCCGGGCCGGTGTCGGGCAGATCCATGAGGGGATTGCCCTCTTCGTCGAACTGGATCTCGGGCTCGCGGCGGCGACCGGCCTTCTTGGCGTCGCCATTGGTCGCCAGGGTCGGGCGCGCGACGGCCATGTCGATCAGCTCTTGCACCGACATGTAGCCGAGCGTTGGCGCCAAGGCTCCATTGGCGCGAGTGGCCGCGACGAGCTCGCCGAGCGAGGTGTGGTCGGGCAGCGAGTTGATGACTTGGCGCATCACGTCGAGCATCGACTGGCGCCATTGCTCGTCGACGGCGGGGCGCTCCTCGTCGGTTTCAGCCGCGGACCTGCGGCGTGAAGAGACGTCGTTACGCAGGAGGGTGGAAGCGTTTGCTGCCATTTGTTCTCGTCATTGTCATGCGCCGCTGGTAGTGCTCGAGCATCGCTCGTGCGCGGGCGCGTGGTCCGGAGAGCATCCGGTGGATCTCAGCCGCAGAGCGGCGCGGGGACATTCGGGTAATCAGCCGATTCGGCTTGCTTTCGGGAGCGTCGGGCGCAACGCCCGGCGTGCTGTACACGACGTCAACATCAATGGACTTCTCAGCCGCATTGCGGCGTGAAGCACTCGCGCTCGATAAGCGCGAGTCTCGTGTCAGGCTCGCACAGCTAGCACGGCTAGCTCTCCTGGGGCTCGGCAAGGCAACGCGAAGCCAAGCAACCGCAGGCGTCTTCGAAATGGTGCAGGGCCATTGCGAAAGTGTCAAGTACAAACGCGATCGACTCACGCGCGGCCTCGCGTGCTTCGACCCTTTCTCCAACTGATCCAGCTCACGATCGTCAGCGAGGGATCCCGCGCAGGCAAACACTCCGGCGGGCGGGCTGCCCGCGGCGCTCGGATCAAACCCCATTGACACCCGATCGCACGCGGGGGAGGTATCCGCCCGTGACCGTGCATCGGCTCGAGATCGAAGCTCGGCAGGGACTCGCGGATCCGCTGGCTGAGGCGACGAAGCAGCGGCTCGACACATGGCTCGGGTTGCGACCCCGAGCGCTGCGAACCCGCAAGGTCTACCACCTCGACTTCGCGCTCACGCGCGAGGAAGCCCAGCGCGTGCTCGCAGCTCTGGTCGACCCCGTCGCCGAGGTCGGCGCGTTGGGCATGCTCGACGATCCGCAGCTCGACGGCGAGGCACCGTGGGCGCTGTCGGTCGGATTTGCGCCCGGCGTCACCGATGCGGTGGGCCGCTCGGTCGCGACTGCGGCCGCGGACTGCCTGGGGCGTGTGCTGACAGGCGCGGCTTACAGCTCGACGCTCTATCTGTTCTGGGGGCTCGAGCGCGAGGTGATCGAGCGCGCGGCCAAGCAGCTACTCTACAACCCGCTGATCGAGCGCGTCGAGCTGGAGCGTGCGCCACGAGAGCTCGATCTCGCGGTGCCGCGGGCCGGCAGCGAGGCTGCACCGGAGATTCGCAGCGTGCCGCTGCGCGAGGCCGACGACGCGACGCTCGAGACGATCTCGCGCGACGGCATGCTGGCGCTCACGCTGCAGGAGATGCGCGCCATTCAGGCACACTTCATCGGGCGCGGTCGTGATCCGACGGACGCCGAGCTCGAGTGCCTGGCGCAGACCTGGTCCGAGCACTGCAAGCACAAGATCTTCGCGTCACCGATCGCCTACACCGATCCGAGCGGTGCGACTCGCACGATCGAGCGCGGGTTGTTTCGGTCTTTCGTACGCGCCGCGACCGAAGACGTTGCCGCGGCGCGCAAGGCCAGCGGCGTCGATCGTGCGGGCGAAGAGTTCCTGGTCTCGGTCTTCCACGACAACGCGGGCGTGGTGCGCTTCACCGAGGAGGACCATCTGGTCTACAAGGTGGAGACCCACAACTCGCCCTCAGCCCTCGATCCCTACGGCGGCGCGATGACGGGCATCGTCGGGGTCAACCGCGACAGCTTCGGCACCGGGCTCGGGGCCGATCTCCTGACCAACGTGTGGGGCTACTGCTTTGGCAATCCTCACGGCGACCCCAGCGACCTCTCGAATCTGCCACCGGGGCTGATGCATCCGCGGCGCATTCGTGACGGCGTGCATCACGGCGTGATCGATGGGGGCAACCAGTCGGGCATTCCATATAGTCGCGGGTTCGAGCTGTTTGATCCGCGCTATGCCGGGAAGCCGCTGGTGTACTGCGGGACGGTGGCTGCGATGCCGGTCGCGGTGCCGGGGCCGCCAACTTCATCGGGGGCTCTGCGGCCAACTCACGAGAAGCCGATCCGAGCGGGCGACAAGGTCGTGATGGTCGGCGGGCGGATCGGCAAGGACGGCATCCACGGGGCGACCTTCTCGAGTGTGGAGCTCGATGAGCACTCGCCCGTGCAGGCCGTGCAGATCGGCGATCCGATCACGCAGAAGATGATGTGGGACTTCCTCGGCGAGGCCCGCGACCTCGGGCTCTACTCGGGCATCACGGACAACGGCGCCGGCGGGCTGTCGAGCTCGGTCGGGGAGATGGCCGAGAAGACCGGTGGCGCGCGCATCGATCTCGCCGCGGCGCCGCTCAAGTATCCCGGGCTCGCGCCGTGGGAGGTGCTGATCTCCGAGGCGCAGGAGCGGATGACGGTGGCGGTGCCGCCGAGCGAGCTGGAGGCGTTTCTGCAGCTGGCGCGGCGACGCGAGGTCGAGGCCACGGTGCTCGGTGAGTTCACCGACGACGGGCGCTTCGTGGTGACGCACGCGGGGCGATCAGTCTGCGATCTGTCGCTGGAATTTCTGCACGAAGGCGTGCCGCTGCCGACCCTCGAGGCTCGCTGGACGAAGGTCGAGCGGGTGGGGGATCAGGCGTCGCTCGACGCACGGCTGCGCGCGCTCGACTGCGAGGCGACGCTGCTCGAGCTGCTCGGGCGGCCCAACCTCGCGGCCAATGACGATCGGGCGCGCCACTACGATCACGAGGTCAAGGGGCTGAGCGTGATCAAGCCGCTGATCGGGGTGCGCGGCGACGTGCCGTCGACGGCCACGGTCATGCGCGTCCGGCATGGGCGCGACGAGGGCGTGATCCTGGGCGAGGGCATTCACCCGTGGTTCTCGGACTTCGACACCGACGCGATGGCTCGCGCGTGCGTCGACGAAGGCGTGCGTCGGGTGCTGTGTGCGGGGGCTCGGATCGATCGGATCGCGGCGCTCGATAATTTTTGCTGGCCGGATCCGATCCAGTCGAGCAAGACGCCGGATGGGCAGCACAAGCTCGCGCAGCTGGTGCGCTGCTGCGAGGGGTTGCACGCGGCGTGCGTCGCTTACGGGGTGCCGCTGATCAGCGGCAAGGACTCGATGAAGAACGACGCGTACCTGGGTGGGATCAAGATCTCGATCCCGCCTACGTTGCTGGTCAGCGTGATCGGTCAGACGGAGGATGTGCGGCGGAGCCTCGCTCTCGAGCCGCAGGCGGTTGGGGATCGCGTGTACCTGCTCGGCGAGACGGCGCGCGAGCTGGACGGAAGCGAGCTCGCGCGGGCGCTGGCGGAGCGTGGGGCAGGGTTGCCGGCGAGCGATGTGCCGCGCACGGATCTGCAGCGGTGCTTCGCTCGGTATGCGGCGTTTGTCGAGCAGCGGGACGCGGGGAGGATCCGGTCGGCGCACGTGTGCGGTCGCGGCGGGCTGGCGGTCGCGCTGGCGCAGATGATCATGGCTTCGGAGATCGGGCTCGAGCTCGAGCTCGCGACTGGTCTGCCTGCAGCCGCGCTCTTGTTTGCGGAGAGCACCGGGCGGATCGTGTTGACCTGCGCCGACTCGCACGCAGACGCGCTCGAGCGAGCGTTGGGTGAGCACGGTCTGATCGCGCTCGGCCGCACGATCGAGCAGCCGCACCTGCGTGTCCGCCACGGCGACACGCAGGTGCTCGCGCTCTCACTCGCGCAGCTGCGCAAACCATTCGAGGAGGGACTGCATGGGCTCTGAGATCGCCATCGACATCCGCGAACGCGTGGCACCGGACCTCGACGCCAAGGCGGTGGCCGAGCTGCGGGTGCTGATCCCGACCGGCTACGGGCTCAACTGCGAGGCCGAGACGGCGGCGGCGTTTCGCTTGCTCGGCGCGCGCGTCGAGCTGCTGCATGTCAGCGAGCTGCTCGCCGATCCCGAGCGGTTGCGCGGGGTCTCGATCCTCGCGTTCATCGGCGGCTTCTCGTTCGGCGATCACGTCGCGAGCGGGCGCGTGTTCGCAAACCGGCTGCGCTTTCGCCTGGGCGATGCGCTCGCGCGCCACGTCGCCGACGGCGGGCTCGCGATAGGGATGTGCAACGGTTTTCAGGTGATGACCAAGCTCGGCCTGCTGCCGGGGCCGCTCGCGCCGGAGGATCGCTCGCACGAGCTGGCGCCGCAGCGCGTGTCGGTGGTCGGCAACGATCGGCTCGGCTACCGCAACGCGTGGGTGCGGATGCGCTGCGATCCCGAGAGCGCTTGCGTGTGGACGCGCGGGATCGAGGCGATCGAGTGCCCGAGCCGCCACGGCGAGGGCAAGCTGGTGTTCGCCGACGAGCAGGTGTTCGCCACGCTCGTCGCGGAGCGTCGCATCCCCGTGCGCTACGTCGACGCGGCCGGCGAGGTCACGCAGGCGTGGCCGGCCAACCCGAGCGGCACGCCGGAGGGGGTGGCGGGGCTGTGCGATCGCAGCGGTCGGGTGTTCGGGCTGATGCCGCACCCGGAGGCGTTTTTGTACCGCGAGAATCACCCTCGCTGGTTTGCGCGCGAGGGGGCGCCGAGCGTCGGGATGGGGCTGCGCGTGTTCGCCAACGGCCTGCGCGCTGCGTTGGAAGCCAAATCTTGATGGCGGGTCGTCGCCCCCCGGCCACACGGGAGCCCCCGCGGGGCTCCGTACGGCTATAACGGGGCAATGGCAGGTCGCGGGGACGTCGAGGCGCTGAGCCGCAGCTTCCGGTCGCGCATCCTGTTGCTCGTGTTGCTGCTGCTGCTCGGGCTCGCGGCGGCGGTGTGGACGAGCCTGCGCGAGGCGGGGATCGGTGCGCCGGAGGATCGTCGACGCGTCATGGTCGTGACGGACGGCAGCGCGATCGACTACTACGCGGTGCTCGAGCGCGGTGGTTTCGACGTCGAGGTCGACGAGCTCGAGGACTGGCTTCGCGCCGCGCGAGCGGCCGCGCCCGAGAGCGAGGCGGACGGCGTGGCGCTGGTGCTCGAGCATGCCGATCGACAGGGCGTGGCGCTGGTCGTGTTCGAGCGGCCGAGCGACCGGGACTGGTCGGCGCTCGATTGGGTCGAGCTCGAGCTCGCCCCAATCGAGCGGCTCGACGAGCGCGAGTACGCGGCGGTGAGCGTGGGTGACTTCGCGTTCCCGCACCGCTTGACCATGGATGAGCCCGGCGATGATCCGCTGGTGCGCTTGCCTGGGCATGGCGCGCTGCAGGCGATCTTTCGGCAGGCGCTGATCAGCGCCCGCGAGTCGCCCGAGCGGCCGAGCGTGGCGGAGCTACAGTTCGAGGACGCGACCAAGCTCGCCCGCGAGATGGTCGAGCGGCCGTCCGGGTTCGCCGGCGCGATCGCTCAGGCGCGCAGCTCGGTCGAGGGCTTGCTCGACGATGGATCAGGCTCGCGCACGCTGGTGCCGATGCTCGGGACCGGGACGGCGATCACCACGCCGGATGGCGGGCTCCTGCTGTTTCACCACGAGCTGGTGATCTACAGCGACGACGCGCGCACGCTCGAGCTCGAGGCGGCAGCGCAGATGCAACTGTCGTGGGTGAGCCCGGCCGCGGTGCTGGAGGGGATCGAGAGCGGGGTGTTCGAGCGATCGCCTTGCACCTCGCTGGCGGGTGGGGCGATCTCGATGGCCGAGCGGCCGCGCATCGATACGGCTGCGGACGGCAGCGCGATCGCGATCGCGTCGCCGGAGGGTGGCGCGACGGTGTGGGGCAAGACCGAGGCGCCCGGGTGCGAGTGGGAGTCGGTCGCGGAGATCGATCGCATGGACGGTGTCGTGCTCGCGCCGCGATCGGCTGGTTCGGAGGCTGCGACTCGCAGCCTGGCCGCACGCGTCGAGCACAGCGACGACGCCTCGCGGGTGCTGCTGTGGACGGTGGGGGAGGGCGGGCTGCTCGATCTGCAGCGCGTGATCCAGCAGGCTCAGCGGCGGTTCTCTTCGATCGCGTTCCTCGATGATCGGCACCTCGCGGTCACCTCGGCGGCGATCGACGACGGCGAGCAGGCGCCGGAGGATCGCGTGTACGTGCTCGATCGTTCGCGGCCGGATCTGTACCTGAGCGTGCCGGTCGAGTTCTTCGCTGAGGGGCGACGGTTGCGGGACGTCATCGCGGTCGCACCTGCGAGCGAGCGCGCGGGGCCGGAGCTGATCGTCACCGCTCGCAACCCGCTCGGGCAGCTCGAGCTGATTCATCTTCGGGTCGGCCTCGAGGCATGGGAGGCGTTCGCGAGCGCCGAAGTGGACGAGGCGCAGTTCGGCGTGGAGGGGACCATGGTCAGCCTCACGCCTGCGCAGCTCTCGGGGACGATCCTCGCCGAAGCCGACAGCCTGCTCGGCGTCGACGTGCGAGCCGGGGCGCTGATCTTCGCGTCCGATGAAGGACCGCGCTCGGGCGAGCTCATGTGGGTCGATCTCGCGAGCGGCGAGCGGCGGCAGCTGACCGACAACTGGATCCGCGACTACCTGCCGCGGCTCTCGAGCGACGGGAGCTACGCGACCTTCGTCAGCCTCATGCAGGTCAACCTGGCTCCGACGCCGTTCAGCGTGCCGCGGGTGTTGCCGCTGCGGGCAAAAAAATAGAGGCCGCGGGGGCAAGCCGCGGCCTCGTGCTTCACGGGTTCTCGTTGGTTCAGACCGGCGCCGACTCGGGCTTGGCCTTGGCCTTGTCGTTGCCCTTGCCCTTGCCCTTGCCACGCTCGGCGGTCTCGCGCTTGCCCTTGCCGCGCTCGGCCGCGTCGTCCTTGGCCTCGTCGCTGCGCTCGGCCTTCGCCTTGCCCTTGGCCTTGTCCTTGCCGTGGCCCTTGCCCTTGCCGTCGTGCTCGTCGGGGCCCTTGCCATGGCCGCCGGCGATCCGCTCGGCCATGCGAGCGCGCTGCTCGGCGTCGAGCTGGTCGTGCATCTGCATCAGGGAGGCGAAGCGCATCGCCTGGATCTCTGCGCGCTTGGCCTCGATCTCGGCGTGGAGGCGCTCGAGCTTCTCGCTGTCGGGCCGCTCCTTGGCGTACTCGGCCGCAAACTCGTCGCGGAGCTGCTTGATCTCCTCGCGCTGCGCCTTGCTCTGATCGCGGACCTCGTGGCGAAGCTCGCGGATGGAGCTGTCGGGGTTGGCTGCGATCGCGGTCCCACCCACGAGGCTGCCGGTCAGTGCGAACGCGGCGATACCAGAGAGGAGGCGGCTACCGAGCAGAGTGGAGATGGTCATGGTCGTGTTTCCTTTCGGAGAGCTTGGAGAGAGGCGGGTCGGTCGAGCTGCTTGCTCGTCTCGACCACGCTTGCAGTGTTGCTCCGCTCGTCCTCGCTGACCGTCGAGGGCAAGTGAGCGCAACGTAAAGCTCGGCGCGGCGATGTAAGCTGCACGCGCGGGCTTCTCCGCAACGACAAAAAGGTCGCCCCGGTGGGGGCGACCTTCGTAGCCAGTGCGGAAGTCGGTCGCTCCCGGACGCTATTGCGGCACGAAGCAGCCGATCGTGGTGGTGATCTTGAAGTTGGACTGCGTCGTGTGGCGCTCGGCGAAGAAGAAGTCGATGTCGTAGATGCCACCGACCTGCAGCCCGAGCTGACCCGCCATCGCGTCCATGTCGATGTCGCCGGCGAGCGGTCCATGCACGCCGCCGAGATCGATGCCGAGCTGGCCGTTGACGAACACCCAGAGGTCGTCGTCACCCTCGAACGAGAACACCTCGCCGCCGTTGTATTGGAACGAGGCGTGGAGCTCGAGGGTGAAGTGGTAGTTGTGGCTGTTGCCCTCGTTGCCCCAACCCTCGCCGTCGATCGGGAAGAACTCGTTGTTGGTGTACTGGTAGAGACCCGGCTGGATCTCGATCAGCTCGATCGGGACCTCGAAGGTCTGGTTCACGCCCGGCACGTCGTTGTACCACTGGTTGAAGTTGGCCGCGCCGGTGGTCGTGGGCGTGTTGGGGTTGCCGGCGTAGACCGGCTTTTGATCGAGGCCGAGGGTGTCTTCGACGATGCCAGGATCGACGCCGATCGTGTACTGGAAGTCGGGGTGAGCGATTTGGAAGTCGCGCACGGTCGAGAACAGCGTCGTGCCGCACTGGTCGCCGTCGCCATCGCCATCGCCATCGCCATCACCGTCGCCGTCGCCATCACCGTCGCCATCGCCGTCCCCATCGCCGTCGCCGTCGCCATCGCCGTCGCCATCGCCGTCGCCGTCCCCATCACCGTCGCCGTCGCCGTCGCCGTCGCCGTCCCCATCGCCGTCTCCGTCGCCATCACCATCGCCGTCCCCATCACCGTCGCCGTCGCCACCCTCGGCCTCGGCTTCGTTGCCCTCGGCTTCGGCTTCGGCCTCGGCCTCGTTGCCTTCGGCTTCGGTCATCTCGTCGCCGGTCTCGCTCTCGTTGGCCATCGAGTCGCTCTCGTCGGCCGGTCCGCGACCGCAGCCGATCACGGCCAACGCACAAATGCTCATGAAACTGAAAAGAGGTCCCCTACGCATGGGGCGATGCTAGCAGTCGGATCCGTGCGTGTGTCGCCCGATCTACGCGCGACCGAGGTTGGTTTTTTGCTAGTTTCGCGTCAGCGCGAAGCTACCGATCCAGCGACAGTCGATGCTCTGTCCCGGCACCTCACCGATCACCCGTTGACCGACCCAACCCTCGGCCGAGTCGTCGTCGCTGAACTGTCCATCCATTCGCTTCAGCGACTCGAGCGGTCCGGCGAGCGTGGAGAGGTCCTCGATGCCGGCCACGACGAAGCTGGAGTCGGTCTCGATCGCGCCCGTGACCAGGCCGATCGCGCTCGACATCACCAGCACGCCGCTGCCTTCCGCGAGGTTGGCGTAGGTGTTTCCAACCTCGCTGATCAGGCACAGGTCGACGCTTTGACCCTGGTACTCGAAGCTCGGGCAGTCGCAGCGGTCGACCGCGAGGTGAAGCGTGAAGTTGCCCGCGTGCGCGTCTCCGCTCGCCGTGCCCTGCTCGAGCGAGAGCTCGCGGACGAGCTCGGGGTCGAGCGGATCGACCGGGTCCGAGCCACAGCCGGCACTCAATGTCAGTAGCGCGGCTGTGACGGCGGACCAACGCATGGCGACTACGATACTCCGGCGTGCTCGTCGAGGTACGCCTCGATCGCGATGCGCCCGGCGTCGTCGAGCACGACCTTGCCATCGATCTCGCGGTTGTGAAGGAACGGGACCAGCTCGCCGATCGAGACGATCGCCCGCACGTCGACGCCGAGCTCCTCTCGCAGCTCTCGCAAGGTGGTCTTCTCGCCGCGGCCTCGCTCTTGCCGATCGACGGCCACGATCGCCGCGCCGACCTCGATGTTCGACGCCGCGTTGCGCAGCAGCGAGACCGCGTCGCGGATCGACTGGCCCGAGGTGATGACGTCGTCGACCATCACCACGCGCATGCCCGGCGCGGGCGCGGTGCCGACGAACACGCCGCCTTCGCCGTGATCCTTGGCCTCCTTGCGATCGAAGCCGTAGGGCACGTCGAGGCCGTGCTCGACGAGGCCGATCGCGGTGGCCACGGCCAGCGGCACACCTTTGTACGCGGGGCCGAACACGAGATCGCAAGCGAGGCCGGCTCGCTGGATCTCGGCCGCGTACGCGCGCCCGAGCCCGGCGATGGCCTTGCCCGTGCGCAGCTGACCGGCGTTGACGAAGTACGGCGACTTGCGACCGGACTTGAGCGTGAAGGAGCCGAAGCGAATCACTTCGTAGCGAACGAGGAGCTCGACGAAAGCCTGCTGATGCGGTTGCACGGGGGCGAAGCCTAACCGCTCAGCCGCCCAAACGGATCACGAAGCGAGCGCCCGGGCGGCCGTCGCGGCGATCCTCCGCGCGGATGGTTCCTCGATGCGCGCTGGCGATCTGGCGGCAGAGGTAGAGCCCGAGCCCGACGCCACCCTGGTCGCGCGCGCGCGCGGAGTCGAGGCGCGCGAAGGGCTCGAAGATGTACGAGCGCTTGCCGGCCGGCACACCCGGACCTTCGTCTTCGATCTCGATCACGGTCTCGTCGGCCTCGCGCGCGGCTCGGATCACGATCTCACCCTCGGGACAGGCTCGCCGCGCGTTGGCGAGCAGGTTCTTGAGCAGGCGCTCGAGCAGCATGCGATCGCCTTGGATCGTGAGCCCGGCCGGACACTCGACGCGCGCGGCGAAGCGGCTGGCCGCGCTCTCGCACAGCCGCACGAGCTCGAGGGTCTCCATCTCGACCGAGTTGCCGCGGCCGAGCTCGAGGCGGCCAGAGGTGAGCAGATCCTGGATCAGCGCCTCGACCTCGCCGAGGTCCTCCTGCATCTCGCCGAGCCCACGCTCGATGCGGGCGATGTCGTCGGGGTCGACCGGCTCGCCGCGCTGGCCGGCCTCGCGCGCCTGCTCGACGCGCTCGCCGAGGATCTCGAGCAGGACCTTGGCGCGCGAGATCGGCGTGCGCAGCTCGTGCGAGACGTTGGCCAGCAGCGTGCGCTGGCCGGTCACCAGGGTCTCGAGTCGCTCGGCCATCTCGTTGAAGGAAGACGCGAGTCGGTCGACCTCGTCGCGCGGCTGCGGGTGCGAGAGCTCGGCGCGATGCGAGAGCTCGCCGCGGGCCAGCGCGCGGGTGCTGCGTTCGAGCTTGGCCAGGCGCTGGGTCAGCGAGCGGGCCAGCGGCCACGCGCCGCCGGCCAGCGCGAGCAACAACAGGAGGCCGCCGCCGATCAGCCCGCGGCTGGGGCTGCGGTGCAGATCGATCGTCACCAGCGCGATGAAGCGTCCACGCTCGCTGCCGGGCTCGGCCAGCGGATCGTCCTCGCTGTCCTCGTCGAGCGAGCCGGGGCCGGCGAAGCCCGACTCGAACAGCGCGAGCCCGATCGTGGGCGGCGCGAGGCCATGCCGACGGACGATCGGCTGGCCCTGACGCACGCGCAGGATCTCGGCGCGGGTCAGCGGGTGATCGTGGAGCGGCGGCGGGTGGTTGGCTTCGTGCTCGCCGATCGGCGGGCCGAACCGACGCCCCCGCACGCGCGGGAACACCATGATCTCGGCCGCGAGCTCGCCCTCGAGCTCGCTCAGGATCGCCTCGACTGCGGCGTGATCCTGGGCGAGCACGGCCTTGGCCAGCGCGTCGCCGTTGGCTTCGATCGGCTCGATCACGCCCGCCACTCGCTCGTCGCTCCACGACGAGGCCGCGGCCCAGACCAGCAGCCCGACCAGCAGGGCGAACAGCAGCACGGTCCCGACGAAGGTCGCGTAGATGCGCAGGAACAGGCTACGGGGAGGTATCTTCATCGGCCGCGGCGGCTTCGGGCGAGAGCACGTAGCCGACGCCGCGAATGGTCTTGATCAGGCCCGCACCGATCGCATCGTCGGCGGCCGCCAGCGACTGCCGGACCTTGCTGAGGTGCACGTCGATCGAGCGATCGACGGTCGGGTCGAACTCCTGCGGGCTCTCGCCCCGCAGCGCGCGGACCATCGCGTGCAGCTGGCTGCGGCTGAGCACGCGCTCGGCCTGCGAGGCCAGCACCCACAGCACGTCGAACTGGTAGGCCGTCAGCTCGCACGCCTTGCCGGCCACGGTCGCATGGCGGCGCGAGCGATCGATCTCGAGCTGGCCGACCCTGAGGATCTCGCCGTTGCTCTCGCCGCTGGCTGCATGCCGACGCAGCACCGCGCGGATCCGGGCCAGCAGCTCGCGCGGCGAGAACGGCTTGGGCATGTAGTCGTCGGCCCCGACCTCGAGGCCGACGATGCGATCGATCTCCTCACCACGCGCGCTGAGGATGATGACCGGCACCTTGGAGCGCTGGCGCAGCTTGCGACACAGATCGAGGCCGTCGATGCCGGGCAGCATCAGGTCGAGCAGCACGATGTCGTGCTCACCCGAGCCGGCCCGCTCGAGGCCGCGCTCGCCGTCGGCGACGATCTCGACCAGCGCCTTGTGGGTCTGCAAATACTCGGCGGTCCGCTCGGCGAGGCGGTCGTCATCTTCGATGAGCAGGATCCGCACCCCTCCATGGTGCCACAGCTAAGACCCCCTTGGTCATCCGTAGTCGGAGCCATGCACGGCCGCTTCGCGTCCGCCTCGCTCGCACTGCGTGCGAACGAGGATGGGCTGGTTCGGAGTCCGCGACGGGACGTGGTGACCCCTGGGAGGGGGTCTTTTCCTGCGTGCGTGCGCCGGTGGGATTGACAGGAACGCGTGGACCGTCAAAAGTCCCGCCATGCGGGTCTTGTGCAGCAACTGCCACACCGCGTTCGAGGTCGCGCCGGAGGAGCAGCACAAGCACTGCCCCAAGTGCTTGGCCGAGGCGGGTCTCGAGCCGATCAAGGACGAGACCCCCCAACCCATGAAGATGTTTGGCGCGGTGCTGTTGGTGATCGCGGTGGCCGTCGTGGGTGGCGCGCTGGTCGGGCTCGTGCCCTGAGTTGTCCATGCTGCGCATGGACAACTGCTGGTTTGATAGCGGGACCGTAGCCGGTCCCGCTCCCCGACATGGCAAAGCCACGTCGGGACCCCCTCACCCCCTGCCGGCCCTCGCGGGCCGCTGGATCGGCGACGCGGCCGCGACGGGCGTGGAAAACCGGCGCCGTCGCGGTTAGAGTCGTCGGCGCGGATGATCGTTCGCTGCGAGAACTGCGGGACGGAGTTTGGCTTCGACGATCGGCAGATCGGCGAGGGCATCACGGTCCGCTGCTCGGTCTGCAAGCACGTGTTCAAGGTCGAGTCGCCGACCGCGTCCGCGCAGGGCTGGCAGATCCGCACGACCGAGGGCACGAGCTTCAAGGCGCCCGACGTCGCGACCTTGCGCGAGTGGATCGACGAAGGTCGGCTGCACCCTGACGATCAGGTCTCGCGGACCGGCAAGAACTGGGTTCGGCTGGGCGACATGCCGGAGTTCGCTCGCGCCTTCGCGAGCTTTCAAGGCGTCGCGCCCGTGGCCGCGCCGGTGAAGGCGGCTGATCCGGCGCGACTGGTCGCGGAGGTGCGGCCGCCGAGCACCGTCAGCACGCTGCCGCCCGTGTCTCCTCCGCAGAGTCAGCGGCCCACCGTCTCGCCGCCGCGCAGCTTTCCGCCGCAAGCCAACGCACCCGTGGCGCCGCAGCGACCAGTCTCGGCGCCGGCGAGCGTGCCTGCGCGGCCGGTCATTCCACCGCCGACGCGTGCGCCGGAGGTGGTCGACGACGACGATGAAGATGCGCTGCTCGTCGATGATGACGACGAGCCGACGACC
>DATLLB010000708.1:0-5529 GCA_035538075.1 Enhygromyxa sp. | reverse complement strand
GCAGGTACCACGCGTCTTCGCGGACGTCGGTCTCGGTCCAGATGGTGCCGAGCTTCATCGACATCGGCTCGGCGGCGAGGCCAGTCACGCGATCGGCGAGCAGCAGCGGCGGCTCGGGCATGCGGACCTGACGGAGGTGGTCGTCTTGCTGAGCGCACTGCCGGCCGAAGATGGTGGAGATTTTGCCGCCGGCGTGGATCTCCTATTGTGCGCGGTCGACCGTGGGGCCGGTGGGGGTCGATGGATTGTTTTTTTGTGCCGGAGCGGGTGCGGGCTCGCGCACGATGGGCGCTGGGCGTGCGACCGTCGGTGGAGTCGCCACAATCGGTGGAGTCGTGACAATCGGCAGAGTCGCTACAATCGGCGGAGCCGGGATTGCCCGTGCTTCGACCGGTCGCCCGTGCGCGGCGGCGGCCAGCGTTCGCATGGTCTGCTCGCGCAGCGCCAAGAACTGCTGATGCAGGGCCGTCTGCTGCTCGATGAATTCCCGCTGACGACGGCCCAACTCCTCGAGCTGCGCTCGGTAGGCTTCGGCGATCGGATCCGCGGCGCGGTGCGGCTGCGCCTGCGCGACGACGACAGGCTGTGGTGGCGGCGTGGGTGCGACCGCGTGCGGGAGCGAGTGCGCGTCCACGGGCGGGAGCGTTGGCGCGATGGGCATCGACTGCATGATCGACTCGGCGCGAGCAGGGAGCTTGATGGGTGGCGGATGGGCGTCGAACTGCAAGCGCGCGCCCGAGCGCGGCGCCTGACGTAGCGCGGCGCGGAGGCGATCGACGTCGCACTCGACCCCCGCAGCCGTCAGCACGCTGGCGGCCTCGAGCACCGCTTCGATCCCACCGCCCGGACGATCGAGCGCGACGACCACGGCCTCGCGCTCGCCGAGGATCTTGCGAATCCAGCGAGCACAGGCCGTGCGCGGACCATGCTCGACGAACACCCGCACGCCGTCGGCGTAGGCCTGCTCGATCACCGCTCGAAAATCGAGGCGTCGCTCGGCCTGGCCGAGGATCGCCTGCGCGCACGCTTCGGTGCTCGGCTCGTACGCGCCTGCATGCGCGCCCGAGTAGACGTGCAGATCGGTCCGCGGCGTGACCGGACGCCTGTGCAAGTCCAGCCAGGCATCGCGGATCTGCGCGAGCTCGGGCGTGTGCACGGCGAGGTCGTAGTGCAGCCGCAGCCACGTCGCCGACCCCAGCCGCGCCCGCACGCGCGCGCACGCCTGCGGATCGCCGGCGACAATCGCCTCGCTGTCGTGATGGATCACGGTCAGGTGCGCGCGGGTCTCATCAACCAGCGCGCGCTCGATCGCCTCGATCGGCGCGAGCACGGTCCAGGTCTCCCACGTGGCCGAGCGCGCGCCCCAGGCCTGCGCAACCGCTCGCCAGTGGCCGCCGATCTGCTCGGTGAACACGTCGCTGCGCGAGCAGGCTTCGACCATCGCGTCGTGATCAGTCCAGATGCCGGTCGCAAACAGCGAGTTGCTCTCGCCCGACGAGTAGCCGATCACCGCGTCGCAGCGCAGGCCGAGCAGCTCGGTGCTCAGCTTGGCGTGCAGCTGGCACAGGTACGAGGCCGCCCACAGGCGCTGCAGCGGCGAGGTGGCGGCGTCGTCGGACGGCCACGGTCGATCGAAGTACGAGGCGAGCACGGGGCTGCGCTCGCGCAGCGACGCGGCGAGGCTCGGCAGCGCGGCGACCAGCTCCGCGCCCATGCCCGGATAAGCCGCGCCCGCGCCGTTGAAGACGAACGCCAAGCGGCCGACGCTTCGACGCTCGACGGGAGCAGGCGCGGGCCGTAGCGCGAGCGCGTCGCCTTGCCAGATCGCTGCGGCGCCGAGCGGGATGTGGACGCTGCTCTCGCTCGGCCACGCGCGACCGTCCGGGAGCTGCTCGTGGCGCCCAGTCAGCACCGCCGCCGCGATGTCTCGCAGATCGCCGGCCGCCCAGCTGCGACCGAGGCGGGCATATAGAGGATCGAGCGTCAGCGCCCCTGCCCCACCCGGCTCCAGCACCGCGAGGATCTTCTCGCCGCGGCGCTCGGCGTCGGGCAGCCGACGCAGCAGCAAGGCCACCGCCGCGTCGCCGGGCGGCTCGTCGCGACCTTCGATCGATCGCAGCGCGGCGCGATGGATGTCCTGACAGCTCAGGTCGACGGCGCAGACCAGCGCGGCGTCGACCTGGTGCTCGCGCAGCGCTCGACCGGCGAGCGCGAGCGCGTGGCGACCGGACGCTTCACCGCCGAAAACGGTCCAGCTCGGCCCGCCGAGATCGAAGTGGGCGTTGAGGCGGTTGGCCGGGATGTTGGGCATGGTCCCGATCACCGTCGCAGCCTCGAGCGCGGGGGCGATCGCGTCGCGAGCTCGATCGATCCACTCGGGCTGGGCGTCAGGATCACCGCCGGCCGCACGCAGGCGCTCGGCCACGCGCCAGCGCGCGCCGTTGCGACAGACCTCGGGATCGGGCTCGAGCGCCACGAACACGCCGCTGCGGTCGCGCTCGAGCGTACCCGGCACAGCCTCGCGCGCGGCCTTGAGCAGCAACAGCTGCTGCGGCAGCGTGCGGCGGAGATCGTGAGGAGGAAAGCGCAGCCCGGCGAGATCGAGCTCGCACGAAGAGGTCGCGGCCGCGCCGTCACGGATCAAGCTCGCGCCCGAGAGCAGCGCTCGCTCGAACGCCGCGCTGTCCAGCGCGTCGCCGACCACCGTGCCGATCCCGACGATCGCTAGCGGCACTGGCTCGGCCACCGGCGTCACGCCGGGCTGCAGCGCCGGATCATCTTCGCTGACGATCAAGTGGGCATTGTTGCCGCCGAAGCCAAACGCCGAGACACCCGCGATGCGGGGGCCGTCGGACGGCCACGGCTCGAGCTGGCGCAGCACTCGAAACGGTGAGCCCGCGAGCGCGGCGTTCTGCGTGTCCGCGTGCAGGCTCGGCGGGCGCTGGCCGTGGCGCATGGCCTCGAGCACCTTGATGAGCCCGGCGATCCCGGCCGCCGTGATCGCGTGACCGATGTTGGACTTGAGCGAGCCGATCGCCAGCTCGCGCACGCCCTCGAAGATCGCCGCGTAGCTGCGCAGCTCGGTCGCGTCGCCGATCGTCGTGCCGGTCGCGTGACATTCGAGCAGCGAGACCGCGCGCGGATCGACGCCGGCGCGCGCGTAGGCCTGAGCGATCGCGCGACGCTGACCGTGCTCGTCGGGCGCCAAGAAGCCGCGCCCGCGTCCGTCGTTCGAGAGGCCGACGCCGCGGATGATCCCGTAGACGTGGCGACCAGCCGCGCGCGCGTCGGCGAGGCGCTCGAGCGCGACGAAGCCCGCGCCCTCGGCCGGCAGCAGCCCGTCGGCTTCGGCGTGAAAGGGTCGACTGCGACCGCTGCGACTGAGCGCGCCGAGGGCCGCGAAGCCGACGTGCAAGAACAGATCGTCGGCTCGGTTGACCGCGCCGGCCAGCACTCGATCGGCGCGACGATCCTGCAGCAGCGCGCAGGCCAGATCGATCGCGTACAGCGAGCTCGCGCAGGCGGTGTCGAGGCCGATCACACCCGGCATCAGGCCGAGCGCGCTCTCGAGCAGCGCCGCGGTGCCGCCGGCCATGAACCGGTTCTGGCCCGAGTGCTCTTTCCCCTCGAACCAAACCGCTTCCGCGTAGCGGTTCATCTGCTCGGTGGGAAACCCGAGGTTGCCGAACACCGCCGCCGTGCGTCCGCGCTCGACCTGATCACCCGCGTCGGCCAACGCCGCGCGAGCGCAGTGCAGCACCCAGTGCGCGAGCGGATCGAGCCCGCGCAGCTCCGCGGCCGGGATCGCGAAGCCTTCGGGATCCCAGATCGCCTCGAAGCCACGCACATACCCGCCGCGATCGGTCCACGTCCGATCGGGCTTGGGCTGAGTCGGCTCGCACATCACGTCCGCAGGCGCGACCCGCCAGCGCCCGGGATCCACGGCGCTCACGGCATCGCGCCCAGACGCGACCAGCTCCCACAGCGCCTCGGGCGACAGCGCCCCAGGCAGCACGCACGCACGACCGACGATCGCGATCGGCTCGAAACTATTTGTGGTCATGGCTCAGGCCCGCGCTCGCGGTTGATCGGGACGCAGGACCAGCTCGGTGTTGCGCAGCTCCGAGAGCCGCGTGCCGGCGCCGTCGAACAGCACCACGTCGACCACCGCATGCGAGGCGCTGGTCTTGCGGCAGTTGGCGACCACCCGCAGCGGACCCTCGGCCAGCGGCGCGTCGCCGATGCGAACCTCGCCGATGCTCATCGGCAACGTCGCGCCGCCGAGCCGCTCGCGTGCCCACAGCACCGCCATCTGCAGGCCGCCGTCGTGCGCAGCCACGTCGGTGTGCCACGGCTCCCACTTCCAGCCGGCCGTGTGCACGCCTCGCAAGGTGCCGCTGATCCCATCGTCGGCGACGCCATCGAGCGTCTCGATCACCTGGAAGTCGCGGCCGTGAAACAGCACGTCGCCGTAGACCGTCGCATCACCCCACGCTCGCATCACCGCGCGCGGCGAGTCGGCGTCACCGTTGCCGAGCACGCCCGGCGTGGTGGCCATCTTCGCTTCGGCGCGGTAGTGCAGCGCCCCGTCGGTGCCGAGGATCTCGAGCCCGAGGATCGCCCCGTCGCCGTTGCTCAGCTGCTTGCAGCGCAGCCGCAGCCGATCGCCGCCGTCGTCGAACTTGTGCAGCTTGATGCCGCGCAGCACCCGAACGTCGGTGATCGCCCGCAGGTGCAGATCCGGCCGAAACGCCCGCGCGATGCGGCTGAACCACTCGACCGCAAGCACGACCGGCACCACCACGGTGCCCGCGATGCTGTGATCGGCGAGGTAGCCGTGCGTGCGGCGATCGAGGTGGACCTCGAGCTCGAGCGTCCGCGCCTCGCTACCCTTGACCAGCAGCGCCTCGGGCCGCGGCTCGCCGCCGAGCACCAGCTCGGTCTGCGTCGGATCGAATTCGGGCGCGCGCGCGACCTCGGCTGCGAACATCTTGGCGCCGACCTCGAGCGGGATCATCGGGACCCCGAGCCGAGCGAAGTGCTCGCGCAGCTGCGGGCTGACCATGCCGCCCTCCCATGGGCCCCAGTCGAGCGCGCGCACGTTCGTGGTCGGTCGCGCGCGGGCGATCGCCTGCGCGACCTTGTTGAGCACCTCGTTGGCCATCGCGTACGCGGCCTGGCCGTTGTTGCCGCAGCGCGCCGAGACCGACGAGAACAGGCACAGCACGCGCAGCGGATCGGCCTGCGTCGCGCTCAGCAGCGCTCGGAGGCCGTCGATCTTGGTCGCGAACACGTGCTCGAACGACGCGTCGGTGAGCTCGGCGATGCGCTTGTCCGCGAGCACGCCCGCGCCGTGGACGAGCCCGACGATCGGCCCCCACTCGCGCCGCACCTGCGCGAGCGCGTCCGCGACCGCGCGTGCGTCGGTCACATCGACGCTCAGGTAGCGAGCCTCGCCGCCGACTCGCGCGATCGCATCCACGGTCGCACGGATCTCCCGACCCGAGCTGACCGCCGCGACCCGCCGCG
>DATLLB010000707.1:0-5173 GCA_035538075.1 Enhygromyxa sp. | reverse complement strand
CAATTGGGCTCGGGCGCCCGAGGCGGGACACGAACCTTGATGATCGGCAGCGCGCGACCTCGTGCGTCGCTCCTCGGATCGGGCCTCGCCCGTGACGTCGTGCAAAGCCGTGGTAAGGCGAATGACCGTCATGACGGCTCGCCTCGATCGGCAATCCCGCCCAACTTCGCAATCTCGAGTCGCTCCGCTCCACCGCGCGCCGCGATCGCCACGCAAAGGGGCCGGACTGAGTTGATGGCGACGCCCTCGGAGGCAGACGAACGAGCGCTGATTCTGGTGGTCGAGCGCGACAAGCATATCCGCGCGCTCGAGCACTACTTCCTCGACAAAGCCGGATACGCGGTCGAATTCGCAGAGGACGGCACGCAGGCGCTGGCCCGCGCCAAGCAGATCACACCACGCATTTTGATCTCCGAGATTCTCGTGCCCGGAATGGACGGCCTCAGCGTTTGCCGCGCCATCAAGGCCGATCCGCAGACGGCTCACATCGTGGTGCTGATCTTCAGCATCTTGGCGGCGGAGGAGCGGGCGCTCGAGGCCGGAGCCGACGGATTCATGCTCAAACCCCTGGACGAGACGCGATTCGTCGCTGCGGTGGAGAAGCTCCTGCAAGCGCATCGAACGACGAAAGCACCTGATTGATGAAACGCATCAGCACCGGAAATCCGCAGCTCGATCTGATCCTGTGCGGGGGCCTGCCGCACAATTCAATCAATGTGGTGATGGGCGCGCCGGGCAGCGGCAAGACCATCTTCGCCGAGCAGCTGGTGTTCGCCAACGCCGGGCCCGACTGCCGGGTGCTCTATATAACCACGCTCTCCGAGCCGCTGCCCAAGATGGTCACTTATCTGCAGACCTACGCGTTCGTCGACATCGCCCGCATCGGCTCCGACGTCGTCTATCACAGCCTGAGCGAGGAGCTGATGGCCGATGCGCAGCAGCTGCACGACGAGGTGCTCGCGCTCATCAAGCAGCACCGCCCGCGCATCATCGTCATCGACTCGTTCAAGGCCATCGCGGATCTGCTGCCGAACACCCAGGCCTGGCGCAAGATGGTCTTCGATCTCGCCGGTCTGCTCACCGCCTACGGCGCGACCTCGCTGTGGATCGGCGAGTACACCTGGGAGACCGGCTCCGGCCCGATCGAGTTCGCAATCGCCGACGGGATCATCGAGCTGCAGCGCGTGCAACGGGGCGCTCGCGATGAGCGCTACATACGAGTCGCAAAGCTGCGCGGCAGTGGATTCCGCGACGGCAGCCACGCGTTTTGGATCGCTGACGATGGCCTGCATGTGTTTCCCCGACTGGTCACGCCGTCGGTCTCGCCCGAGTACGAACCTGTGCTCGAGCGGGTACAGACCGGCATCGTGGGCCTCGACGCGATGATTGAAAATGGTTGGCTGCGCGGGACCTCGACCTTGCTGCAGGGCCCGTCGGGCAGCGGCAAGACCATGGTGGCGCTGCACTTTCTCCGCCAGGCGGTCGAGGAGGGCGAGCCCGCGCTGCTGGTCAACTTTCAAGAGAACCCCGAGCAGCTCCGACGCAGCATGAACAGCCTCGGCTGGAACACCGACGAGCTGCTGGGTCCGACCAAGCTCGACCATTTCTACATCTCACCGGTCGAGCTGCAGATCGACACGATCGTGCAGGAGATCTTCCGTCGGCTGACCGAGCGGCGTGTTCAACGGCTGGTCATCGACGCGGTCGGGGACCTGCGCAAGAGCGCGTACGATCCCACGCGCTTCGACGACTATCTCTATTCGATGCTCCAGCACTTCGCCATCAGCAATGTGACGGTCATGCTGACGGTCGAGACACCACGGTCATCGCCCGAGCAGCCGCCTCTGGAGGGCGGCGTCTCGTACATGAGCGACAACATCGTGGCGCTGACGGTCGAGCTCGGCACCGAGCTCTACCGTTGGGTTCGAATCCTCAAGACGCGGGGTAGCGCCCACGATGGACGCAAGCGCGTCCTCCACATTGGGCCGCGTGGGATCATCGTCGAGTAGCTGTCGATGCACGACCGACTTCACGACCTCATCGCGGTAAACCGTGCGATCATCAGCTCGCTCGACTACGACGAGGTCCTGCGCCTGATCGTCGAGAAGACCGCTGCGTTCACGCACGCCGACGTCTGCGTGCTGCTGCTGACCGGGAGCGATGACGTCGCCCGCATCGTGGCCTCGTACGGCATCGACGAGCAGCGCGCGCAGGACTTCGCCGCGTGCTTCGACGAGCGGCTCGGCGAGTCCTTGCGTCCGCTGCTCGGGTTTCGCGAGCGCGACGTGTTCGTGGCCGCGCCGGTGATGATGCGGCACCGCGTGAGCGGGGCGCTGGTGGTGTTTCGTCGCGGCCCACAGCCGACCGGCGCTGACGAAGCCATGCTGGTCAAGGCGCTCGCCGACCAGGCCGCGCTCGCGCTCGAGCATGCCAGCCGGTTCCGCGAGGTGCGGGAGCTGAGCGAGCACAAGTCGCGGCTGCTCGAGGCGATCGAGTCCAACACCACCACGTATCTGGCCTACCTCGACTGCAAGCTGAGCTTCCTCGAGCTCAACGCCGCGTACTGCAGCGCGATCGGCAAGTCGGCCGTCGAGGTGGTCGGGCGCAGCTACGCCGAGGTGCACCCGGGCGCAGCGACCACCCGCGCGCTGCTGGAGCGGACGTGCGTGTCGGGGGCCGCGGCCGAATTGCAGGAGACGCCGCTGACCATTCAGCGTGAGGGTCAGCCGGCCGAGACCGTCTATTGGGACTGGTCGGCGCGGCCTGTGATCGGCGAGTTCGGGCGAGTGAACGGCGTGGTGATCTCGGCCGTGGACGTGACCCAGAAGGTGCTCACGCGCAACGAGCTCGAGCTCGCCAACGAGCGCAAGGACGAGTTCTTGGCCATGCTCGCGCACGAGCTGCGCAACCCGCTGGCGGCGATCTCGACGGCGGTCGAGGTGCTGCGGCTGTGCGGCTCGGCTGACTCGCGGGCCACGAGCTCGATCGACGCCGCGACTCGGCAGGTCTCGCACATGAAGCGGCTGCTCGACGATCTGCTCGACGTGTCGCGCATCACCAACGGTCGCATCGAGCTGCGGCGCTCGACCGTCGAGCTCGGCGAGGTCGTGGCCCAGGCGGTGCAACTGAGCACGCCGCTGGTCCGCAGGCGCGGTCAGGAGCTGACGATCGAGCTGGCCCCCGAGCCGCTGTTCGTCGACGGCGACGCGGATCGGCTCGTGCAGGTGCTCTCCAATCTGCTGACCAACGCCGCCAAATATACCGACGTCGGTGGACGCATTCGCCTGCGAGTGCAGCCGTTCGCACAGGAGATTCGCATCTCGGTCAGCGACAACGGCACCGGCATCTCGCCCGAGGCGCTGCCGCACATCTTCGACCTGTTCGTGCAGGCCGACCGCGCGCTCGATCGCACCGACGGCGGTCTGGGCATTGGCCTGACGATCGTCCGACGGCTGGTGCGAATGCACGGCGGGCGCATCGAAGCGCGCAGCGAGGGGCGCGGGCGTGGCAGCGAATTTGTGATCTGGCTACCGGCCAGCGAGCGGCCGCAGCCGCACGGCTCGGGGGACTCGCCGCCGAACGCGAGCGCGTCGCAGGGCCTGCAGGTGCTGCTCGCGGAGGACAACCCCGACGTGGCCGAGATGCTGAGCGCGATGCTGGAGATCGAAGGCCATCGCGTGACCGTGGTCGGCGACGGCGTCGCGGCAGTGGAGGCTGCGCTGCGCGACCGCCCCGACGTCGTGCTGCTCGACATCGGGCTCCCGCGGCTGAGCGGCTACGAGGTCGCTCGACGGCTGCGCACGAGCATGGGCGAGCGCGCGCCCACACTCGTCGCGCTGACCGGCTACGGACGCGAGGAGGATCGAGCGCGCGCCGAGGCGGCGGGGATCGATCATCACCTGGTGAAGCCGGTCGAATTGGAGCAGCTCCGGGCGATCTTGAAGCGGCGTCACGCGGCTGGATCAATGATCACGTGATTGCAAACAACGCTCAAGGTGAGTCGCACAAGGAGCCGGTGATCTCTGCGGTGTTGAGATCGAACGTCGCAGGGATGCAGGTTCCGGCGCCGCAATCTGCGTCGGTCTTGCACTCGCCGCACGCGCCAATCTGAGCGAGGCCCATCACGTCGGCGGGGCTGCACATGGTCGATGCACACGCGAGATCGCCGTCATTCTCGAGATCGCAATAGGCGTCGGACGGGAGCGAGTTGGGCGGCATGCAGGTCCGCGCGCCGCCGTACGCCGGGAAGTCGAACACCGGGACGCAGATCTGGCCGTCGAGGCAGTTACCGTCGCTCAGGCACTCGCTGCAGGTGTTCAGCTCGATCACGCCGAGCAGGTTGAAGACCGTCGAGCACTCGAGGCCGGGCATGCAGGCGACGTCGGATTGGCAGCCGCCGCCGAGCTCTCCGAAGTTGCACTTCGAGGGCTCGAGCGCGAACGGATTCTGCGAGGTGCAGCCACCGTCGACACAGTCGCTGTCCTCGTTGCACTCGCCACAAAGGCCGCCCAGGAACGGGATGACGTCGCACTGCAGCGACGCGCACTCGAGGTTCCCGGTGCACGCGGATCCGTCGGGCAGGCCGTCGTTGTCGCCGTCACCGTCACCGTCGTCTTCGTCGTCGGCCTCGTCTTCGCCCGGTTCGTCGGTGTCGGTGTCGACGTCGCCCTCGTCTTCCTCCGTCACGTCCCATCCGTCGTCCTCGACCTCCGACTCGTCGAGCTCGCCTTGCACGTCGCTGCTCGCGTCGCTCGACTCGCTGTCCAGCGCCTGCGCGGTGAAGCCACCCGGCCCGCACGCGGGCAGCGAGAGCAGGGAGACCACCACGATGCTCGAACATGGAATGTGGCGCATGCGAATCACCCCGGCGGATTGACGACCAAATTGAGCCCGCTGCCGGTCATGTCGGAATAGGTGTAGGGCCCGACCAGCCCGGTGACGGTGGCCATGGTCTGGTAGGTGTCCGGGTCGACCTTGTAGGCCTTGCTCGAGCCCATGTCGACGATCCACACGTAGCCCTGCACGTCGACGCTGACGCCCCACGGGCTGCTGCAGTCGAACGGCAGCGGCACGTTGGTGTTGATGTATTGCTTGGTCTCGACGTCGATCTGCACGATCCGGCACGGGTCGCTGCCGGCTCCCCAGACGTTGCCGTCGCGGTCGGCCTGCACAC
>DATLLB010000706.1:0-10494 GCA_035538075.1 Enhygromyxa sp. | reverse complement strand
GCCTGGTTGGGTTACTTAAGTGCTTTTCGGCGATGCAGCACGCCGTTTAGAGCACCGCGCCTTCGGGGGCACCTCGACGTAGCTTGTCGGGCAGCGGCTCGCCCTCCGGGGTGAACTGCAGCGCGACCGAGTTGATGCAGTAGCGCTGGCCGGTCGGCGGCGGGCCGTCGGGGAACACGTGACCCTGATGTGAGCCGCAGCGGGCGCAGACAATCTCGGTACGCAGCATGCCGTAGCTGGTGTCGCGGATGTACTTCAGGTGCTCCTTGGCGAACGGCGCGGTGAAGCTCGGCCAGCCGGTGCCGCTCTCGAACTTGTGGCCGCCGCGGAACAGCGGGAGGCCGCAGAGCCGGCAGGCGAAGGTGCCCGGGCGCTTCTCGTTGAGGAAGACTCCGCAGAAGGGCCGTTCGGTGCCGTGCTCGAGCAGCACCTCGCGCTCGGCATCATTGAGGTCGGCGACGAGCGCTTGGAGCTGTTCGGCGGTCGGTGGGGTGAGGTCGAAGGTGGTGCCGTCGGTCATGCGACCTGCATAGCCTCAATCCCCGCGCGAGCCCAAGCCCCCGCGCGAGCCCAAGCGGGCGGGGCCGGCGTCAGCCGTACTTCGACTGCGTGAGGGAGAACCAGTTGCCGAAGGGATCCTTGAACGTCGCCTCGATCCCGTAGGGCCGCTCGGTCGGCTCCGTCACGAAGTTCACGCCCTTGGCCGAGAGCTCCTCGTAGGTGGCCTGGCAGTCGGCGGTCGAGAACACCCCGGTCCCGAACGCGCCCCTCGCCAACAGGTCGCGCATCTGGGTGACGCTGGTCTCGTCCATCAGCGGGCTGGCGTCGAGCCGCATCAGGACGATCTGCAGGTTCTTCTGATCCTTGGGCGCGACGGTGAGCCAGCGGAACTCGCCCATGGTCTGATCCATGCGGACCTCGAAGCCGAGCTTCTTGACGTAGAAGTCGAGCGCTTGCTCGTGGTCGGTGACGTAGATGGTCGCGTGCGAGAGGGACTTGATCATGGCCCGGTCACGCTACGCCTGGGCCGAGGGTCGTGGCTTCTCGAAAGTTGCTGTAGTGCGAGAGGAAGCAGGTCGGGATCCACACCGGCGGGCGCGGCGGGAGCTTGGTGACGGTGAACAGGCGGGCGCGGTAGTCGGCGGGCGAGCGGCCGACGTGGCGGCGAAACAGCGTGGAGAAGGAGCCGAGGCTCGAGAATCCGACCTCGAGGCAGACCTCGGTGACGCTCAGATCGGTGCTCGCGAGCAGGTGCTTGGCGATCTCGAGGCGTCGCTGCGTGAGGTACTGATGAGGCGTGAGCCCGAACTCGCGGCGAAACTCGCGGAGGAAGTGGTGGCGCGAGAAGTGGGCGGCGCGAGCGAGCACGTCGAGGTCGAGCGGCTCGGCAACATCCAGCCGCGAACGCGGCGTGAAGGACAGCTCGGTATGGATCAGCGAGCGGGCGCGCTCGAGCCTCGCGCGGGTGGCTGGGATCACCACGCGTGCGCTGTGCTCGGCGGCGTGCAGCTGGGCGAACAGCGAGGGCCAGTCGATCGGCGGGTTCATGGGGCTCCTCGCAGCTCGAGCATGCCGGGCTCGCCGGGGAGCTTGGCGAGATCGAAGCTCGCGATCAGCTCGCTCGGGGTGACGCGATCGATGGCCGCGTCGAGCAGGCCGGCCGAGCGTGCGAGCGCGGCGACGACCAGACGCGAATCGACCTTAGCCTCGCGCAGCGCGGAGAGATCGGGCGCGCCGTGGCGCTTGTTGAGCTTCTCGCCGTCAGGGCCGACGACCAGCGGCACGTGGGCGTAGCCGGGCGTGGGATAGCCGAGCGTGCGCTGCAGGAGGATCTGCCGTGGCGTGCTCTCCCAGAGATCGGCGCCGCGCAGGACCTCGGTGATCTGCATCGCGGCATCGTCGACCACGACCGCGAGCTGATACGCCCACGCTCCGTCGCCACGGCGCAGCACGATGTCGCCGACCTCCTCGCGCACGTCCTGGCAGCGCTCGCCGAGGATCCGATCGACGAAGCACACCTGCCCGCTCGGCACTCGCCAGCGCAGCGACGCGGGGCGTCCGGGATGCGAGGGGCCGTGCGCACAGGTGCCCGGGTAGACTGGCTCGGCGCCGTGGGGTGCCGAAGCAGATTCGCGCAGCTCCTTGCGCGTGCAGGTGCACGGGTACGTCTCGAGCCGCGCGAGCGCAGCCTCGTAGAGATCAGTCCGCTCCGACTGCCGATACGGCCCATGCGGCCCGCCGACGTCGGGCCCCTCGTCCCAGTCGAGCCCGAGCCAGCGCAGATCGTCGAGCTGCCGCTGCTCGTGTTCGGGCTTGCTGCGCTGCGGATCGATGTCCTCGACCCGCATGACGAAGCGCCCGCCCGCGCTGCGTGCCTGCAGCCACGCGAGCAAGGCCGTGCGCGCGTTGCCGAGGTGCAAGCGACCCGTCGGGCTCGGGGCGTACCTTCCGACCGTCGTTGCCCCCAAGCTCGTCATTTCGAGTGCGGAAGATAGCGGCTCGGCAGCTGGCCGTCGTCGGTCTCGTCGGTCCAGCTGAGCGATACGATCCACCAGCGCGAGCCGTCCTTGACCAGCTGCATCGAGTTGATGCCGCGGCGCAGCTCGCCGGCCTCGACCGTGCGCTCGTAGGTGCTGAACACATGGGCGAGATCGGCGAACACCTCGGTCCGGCGGTTGAGCTCGCGCTCGTTGAAGGCCGAGAGCGCGCCGCTGTCGATCGCGGCGGTCGTGCGCGCGACGTAGTCGTCGATGCTGCTCACCCGCACGGCCGCCTCGGTGCGCTCGCGCGCGGGGATCGCAGTCACGCGCGGATCGATGCGCACCATCACCGCGGTCGGCTCGAACAAGCTGCGAAAGCGCTCCCAGTTGGGGCGGGCGCCCTGCTCGAAAGAGACGGCGTCGTACAGCGCAGTCACGATCGCATCGAGCGATTCGACGTCGCTGGGGTCTGCTGCTGGAGGAGGTTCGTCACTCATGAGCGGACTCTTGAACATACCAGGCCCGCGCCCACGTGTGAGAGCCGCAGCCTCCGCCTCGCTCGGATCGCCACGAATCGCCGTTGTGCAGCAGGCCACACGCCCCTGCACTCGTGACGCACCTGCCGGCCCAGGGGATTGTCGCGGCGCAGCAAAGCTGGCATTTGCCGGGCATGGCCGATCGCCTCGACATCTCGCAGCGAAAGAAGGACCACCTGGCGCTCTGCGCTGGGGACAACGTCGGCTTTCGCGAGAAGACGGCCCTGTTCGAGCAAGTCGAGCTGGTCCACTGCGCGCTGCCGGAGATGCACGCCGACGAGGTCGACTCGCGCGTGGAGCTGCTCGGCAAGACCTTGCAGGCGCCGGTCGTGATCTCGGCGATGACGGGCGGGACCGACGAGGCGGCGAAGATCAACCAAGACCTGGCGCAGGTGGCCGACGAGCTCGGGCTCGCGATCGGCCTCGGCAGCCAGCGGGCGATGTTCGAGCGGCCGGCGACGACGTGGACCTTCGAGGTCCGCGAGCGTGCGCCCAACGTGCTGCTGTTCGGCAACCTCGGGCTCGTGCAGGCGCGCAAGATGACGACCGCGGAGATCCGCACGCTGTGCGAGCAGGTCGGGGCCGACGCGCTGTGCATTCACCTCAACCCGGCGATGGAGATCGTGCAGCCGGGCGGCGATCGGGACTTCTCGGGCGGGCTCGATCTGTTTCGGCGCCTGCACGACGAGCTGGGGATTCCGGTGATCGCGAAGGAGACCGGCTGCGGGCTCTCGCGCGGCGTGGCGCAGATGATCCGCTCCACTGGAATCGAGCACTTCGACGTCTCGGGCGCGGGCGGGACCAGCTGGGTCGCCGTCGAGGCCCATCGCGCCGCCGATGATCAGCGGGCGCTCGCCGACGAGCTGTGGGACTGGGGCATCCCGACCGCCGGATCGCTGCTGCAGCTGCGGGGGCTCGGCGTCAAAGCCATCGCCACGGGCGGGCTGCGGACCGGCTCGCACGTGGCCAAGGCGGTCGCGCTCGGGGCCGTCGCGGGCGGGCTCGCTGCGCCCGTGCTCAAGGCTCATCGCGCGGGCGGCATCGATGGCGCGCGGCAATTCCTACGCAGCGTGATCACGACGGTGCGCTCGCTGATGCTGCTGACCGGCTCGCGCACGGTCGCCGAGCTGCAGCGTGCACCCATGGTGCTGGGCCCCGATCTCACCAAGTGGCAGCCCTGAAGCCATGACCCTCGAGCTCGCTCCCGTCGCCGAGGCCTGCGGCAAGATCATCGTGCTCGGCGAGCACTCGGTGGTGTTTGGTTATCCCGCGCTCGCAGCCGGGCTCGCGCGTGGCTTGACGCTGCGCGCGACTCCCCTGCCCGACTCGCGCGCGCCGATCGAGCTGAGCATCCCGGCGTGGGCGATCGACGAGCGGCTCACGGCCGACACCGAGCATCCGGTCGGTCGCGCATGCCTCGAGGTGCTGGCCCACTGTGACGGACCGGTGAGCGGCTGGCGGATCGACGGCGAGGCACGGATCCCCTGTCGTGCGGGGCTCGGCTCTTCGGCCGCACTCACCGTCGCGCTCGCTCGACTCGCGATCGCGCCGCAGGTCGACGGTGAGCCGGAGATCGAGGAGGTCGTCGCTGCCTCGATGGCGGGCGAGCGCGTGTTCCATGGCAACCCGTCGGGCATCGACAGCGAGGTCGCGGCGCGCGGTGGCGTGGTCGCGTACGAGCGCGGCAAGCCGTGCGAGCAGGTCGAGCTCGGGCTCCCGGCCCTGCACTTGGTCGTGATGCCGAGCGGGATCCCGCGGCAGACGGGCGTGCTGGTGGCCGGCGTGCGGGCGCGACGGGATCGCTTTCCCACCGTGATCGATCCAGTCCTGACCGCGCTCGGACAGCTGGTGCACCGCGGTCGCGCTGCGCTGCGCGAGGCTGATCTCTCCACCTTCGCCGAGCTCGGCAACATCGCGCACGCGCTGCTCGGGGCGCTCGGCGTCGGTCACCCTGCGCTCGATCGTCTGTGCGCCGCGGCGCTCGAGCACGGCGCGTTGGCGGCCAAGCTGACCGGCGCAGGCGGGGGCGGCTGCGCCTTCGCGTTGTGCGACACTCCGGCGGCCGCCGCCGCGCTGATCCAGAAGCTGCGCGCCACCTTCCCCGAGCTCGCGCGCGCGCCCGAGACCACACCCTTCGCCGTCGAAGTCGAGCCATGAGCAGCATGCAGGCCACCCGCGCGACCGCCCACTCGAACATCGCGCTCGTCAAATACTGGGGGAAGCGCGAGGGCGCCGATCCGGAGCTCAACCTGCCGGCGGTCGGCTCGCTGTCGATGACGCTCGGCGAGCTGCGCAGCGTGACCGAGATCCGGCCGACCAACGTCGACGCGTTCTCGCTCGACGATCAGTTCGTGACGGGCAAGCCGGCGGAGAAGGTGTTCGAGCAGCTCGATCGCGTGTGGCGGCTCGGCGGTCGCAGCGGCGCGCGTCCGCGTTGCGCCGTCGTCTCGCGCAACCACCTGCCGACGGCGGCCGGGCTTGCGAGCTCGGCCTCGGGCTTCGCCGCGCTGACCGTCGCGGCCGCCGGCTGCTTCGGGCTGGTCGAGACGCTCGACGAGCCGACCCGCGCGCGCCTGTCCGCGTGGGCGCGCATGGGCTCGGGCAGCGCCGCGCGATCGCTGTGGGGTGGGTTCGTGCGGCTCGACGCAGGCGTGGCCGCCGACGGCAGCGACTGCCTCGCACGTCCGCTGTTCGACGGCGAGCACTGGGACCTGCGGCTGCTCGTCGTCCACACGGCGCGTGGGGCCAAGCACGTCGGCTCGACTGGAGGCATGGAGTCCTCGCGCTCGACCTCGCCCTACTACCCCGCGTGGGTGGCGACCTCGGTCGCAGACCTCGACGCCGCCGAGCGAGCTCTGGCTGCGCGCGAGCTCGAGGCGCTCGGCGAGGTGATGGAGCACTCGTGCTTCAAGATGCACGCGTGCATGTTCGCCACTCGCCCGCCGCTCGTGTACTGGAACGGCGCGACGCTCGAGGTCATCCGCGCGGTCTGGCAGCTGCGCGAGTCGGGTGGCCCAGTCGGCTTCGTGACCTCCGACGCCGGCCCACACGTCAAGATCCTCTGTCGGGCGCACAGCGCCGATGCCCTCGCCGCGCACCTTCGGCAGGTGCCCGGCGTCCACGAGGTGCAGGCAGTCGCGCCGGGACCCGCCGCGAGCTTGGAGCGGATTGAAGCATGACCCAACCAGTCTCAGCCCCGGGCAAGTCGTTCTTGATCGGCGAGTACGCGGTGCTCGAGGGCCACGAGGCGGTGGTGACGGCCGTGGACGTCCGCGCCTTCGCCCACCGCCCGCGCGAGCAGCATGGTGAGCGGCCCGATCCCGGCAGCCCCTTCGTCGCGGCCGCGGTCGAGCTGGTGACCGGCTGGCTGCGCGGGCACGGTCACGAGGTCCCGGAGGTCGCCTCGATCCCGGTCGTCACCACGGTCGGCTTCACGGCTGGCTCGCGCAAGCTCGGGCTGGGCTCGAGCGCCGCGGTCACGGCTGCGATCGTCGGCTGGTACCTGCGCGCGGCTGGGCTCGACATCACCTCGCCGAACGTTCGCCAGGCGGCGGCCAGCATCGCCCGCGAGGCCCACACGATCGCGCAGGAGGGCCGCGGCAGCGGAGCCGACGTGGCGACGGCGGTGTTCGGCGGCACGGTCCGCTACGCCCGCGACGGCGGCGTGCAGCCGCTCGATCTGCCCAAGTGGCTGGCGATCGGCTTCTTCGACGCGGGCGCGCCTGCGAGCACCGGATCGCTGGTCAAGGCGGTCGAGCGCGGCGCGGCGCGTGATCGTGGCGCGTACGAGACGGCCATCGCCGAGCTCGCGGGCGCCAGCCGGCGCTTTCAGTCGGCGATCCTCGAGCAGGCCGACATCGAGACCGCGTTTGGTCTGATCCAGGAGGCCTGCAACGCGCACAACGACGGCCTGCGGCAGCTGCAGCAGCTCGCCGAGGCCGAGATCCTGACCGAGCGGATCGAGACCATCATCGGCGCGGCCGAGTGGGCCGAGCTCGCGGCCAAGCCCTCGGGCGCAGGCGGTGGTGATCTGGTCGTGATGTTCGCCCGCGATCCGGCGCAGCTCGATCGCGTCGCGGTCGAGCTCTATCACCGACACGGCATCGCGCTGGTCCGCAAGCTCGAGGTCAACGCACCCGGCCTGCGACCCGAGTCGCGGCCGCCGGTCAACTCGCGGCTCACCGCCCTGTTCAAGCGCTCGATCGAGCAGCGCCGCGAGGCCGTGGCGATCGCCACCGGGCTCCCGCTCGAGCGCTTCGCCGACGCCAACGCCGACGCGCTCGCGCCCGAGGCCGCCGATCACATGATCGAGAACGTGATCGGCTGCCTGACGCTGCCGATGGCGGTGGCCACCAACTTCAAGCTCAATGGCCGCGACTACCTGGTGCCGATGTGCGTCGAGGAGGCCTCGGTCGTGGCTGCGGCCAGCAACGCGGCCAAGATGATCCGCGCGGGCGGAGGCTTCGCAGGCTTCTCCGATCCGCCGTGGATGATCGCCCAGGTCCAGCTCGTGCGTGAAGGCAGCGGCCACGTCGACGACGTCGCGGCCAGGCTGCGCGGCGAGACCAACACGCTGCTCGAGATCGCCGACGAGTCCCACCCACGCTTGGTCGCGCGCGGTGGTGGAGCGCGTGGCGTCGAGGTGCGTGTGCTCGACGACGACACCATCGTCGTGCACACGCTGGTCGACTGCCGCGACGCGATGGGGGCCAACCTGCTCAACACCGTCGCCGAAGCGCTCGCGCCGGTGCTCGAGAAGATCAGCGGCTGGCGTCCGGTGCTGCGGATCCTGAGCAACCTGGCCGATCGTCGGGCCGCGCACGTCAGCGCGCGGGTGCCCGTCGAAGCGCTCGCGACCGAGGGGCTCGACGGCGCGACCGTGGCTCGCCGCATCGAGGAGGCCTCGCGCTTCGCCGAGCTCGATCCCTACCGCGCGACCACCCACAACAAGGGCATCATGAACGGCATCGATCCGGTCGTGATCGCTACCGGCAACGACTGGCGCGCGATGGAAGCCTCGGCGCATGCCTTCGCGGTTCGCGACGGTCGCTACGGGCCGCTCGCTACCTGGCGCGTGGTGTGTGACGAAAACGAGCAGGTCGTCGCGCTGGATGGGGAGATCAGCGTGCCCACGGCGGTGGGTGTCGTGGGCGGGGCCACACGCTCGCATCCAACAGCGCGCCTTGCGCTAGACATCCTGGGCTCCCCCTCGGGCGTCGAGCTGGGCTTGATCATGGCGGCCGCAGGCCTGGCCTCGAATCTCGCGGCCTTGCGTGCGCTGGCGACCGAGGGCATCCAGCGTGGGCACATGTCGCTGCATGCCCGAGCGGTTGCGCTCGCGGCAGGCGCCCGCGGCGCTGAGGTCGAATCCGTCGCACGGATGCTCATCGATGTGGGAGAGATCAAACCGGAGCGGGCCGAAGCTCTGCTAGTGGAGCTTCGCGCGAGGAACAGCTGAGCATGGCCAACGGAAACCACCCCACCCCTCGTCTGTTCGCAGTCCCGAGCGAGACCCGGTTCGAGGATCAACTACCCGAGCTGCCCGAGGCGCCCGACGGTGCGCCGCCCGGACCGTGGACGAAAGAGGCGGCGTACCGCTACTGCGAGCGGCTCGCGACCAACCACTACGAGAACTTCCCGGTCGCGTCGCGCTTCGTGCCCGCGCCGCTGCGTCCCCATGTGTGGGCCATCTACGCGTTCGCGCGCACGGCCGACGACTTCTCCGACGAGCCGCGCTTCGAGGGCCGGCGCCGCGAGGCGCTCGATCGCTGGGAGCTGTACCTCGAGGCCTGCTTCCACCGCGACGTCGACCACCCGGTGTTCCTGGCCCTGCGCGACACGGTCCGCCGCCACAACATCCCGATCGGCCCGCTCAAGGCGTTGATCACCGCGTTTCGCATGGACCTGACCAAGGCCCGCTACGCGTCGTTTCAAGAGCTGCGGCAGTACTGCACGCACTCGGCCGATCCGGTCGGGCAGCTGGTGCTCTACGTCCACGGCCATCGCCAGCCCGAGCTGCACCGCTTCTCGGATGAAATCTGCTCGGCCCTGCAGATCGCCAACTTCCTGCAGGACCTCAGCGTCGATATCCCGCGCGGCCGCTGCTACATCCCGCAGGAGGATCTGATCCACTTCGGCGTCACCTGGGATCAGCTGCAGTCCGGCCGGCACACGACCGAGTTCAAGGAGCTGATGTGCTTCGAGGTCGAGCGCGTGCGGACCATGTTCCTGCGCGGGCGACCGCTGATCCGCAAGGTCTCGCCGGGGCTCTCGCTCGAGCTCGAGGCCACCTGGCGCGGCGGCATGAAGATCCTCGATCTGATCGAGGAGCGCGACTACGAGGTGCTGAACTTCCGGCCGACCGTCGACAAGCGCGACGTGGCCGAGATCGCCGGGCGCTCGCTGGTCTCGTTCGGCCGCCGCTTCTTCCGAGGCGAGATCTGATGAATCTCCAGCAGCTCGCTCAGCGGGCCAAGGGCGTCGCCGAGAAGCTCACGATGCGCTCGTCGTCGAACTTCAAGTTCGCGTTCTTGTTCTTGAACCCGACGCAGCGTGAAGGACTGACGCGCGTGTACGAGTTCTGCCGGGTGGTCGACGACATCGTCGACGAGCGCCCGCCCGGGCCCGAAGGTCGAGCGCAGGCCGAGGCCGGGCTCGCCGAGTGGACCGCCGAGATCGCCCGCATCTACGATCCGGCCGCGCTGCCGGTCACCGAGCTCGGTCAGCAGCTGGCCGAGACCATCGAGGCGTTCTCGCTCCCGCGCTACGCGTTCGACGAGATCATCGCCGGCTGCGCGATGGATCTCGACATCACCACCTACGCCAACATCGCGGGCCTCGAGCTCTACTGCTACCGCGTGGCCTCGTGCGTGGGCATCCTCTGCATCGGCATCTTCGGCGATCAGTCCGAGACCGCGCAGCGCTACGCCAAGCACCTCGGGCTCGCGCTGCAGTACACCAACATCCTGCGCGACATCGGTGAGGACGCGGCGCGTGGGCGCGTGTATCTGCCGCTCGATCTGCTCGCCCGCCACGGCCTGGCCGAGCAGGACATGCTCGACTGCCGCTACGACGCTCGCTTCCTGCGGATGGCCGAAGAGTTCGCCGACATGGCCGAGGCCGAGTACCAGCGCGCATGGGCGGAGCTGTCGGGCATCGTCGATCGCCGACCGCTGCTGCCGGCCGAGATCATGGGGCGCACCTACTACGAGCTGCTGCGCGAGATTCGGGCGCACCGCTACAACGTGTTCACCTATCGCGCGACGCTGCGGCGCCGCGACAAGCTCAAGGTCGCCGGAGTCTCGCTCGCGCGCACCTCGTTGCCGATCGGGCCCTTCCGGCTGCGCGCTGCGGTGTAGCGCCTCAGGGTAGGACCAGCCGCGGGCCGACGATCAGCACCTCGGGCGAGGCATCGGCCGACTGATCGGTGCGCTCGCCGATCAGCACGATGCTCGGCTCCGACAAGGTGATCAACAGGT
>DATLLB010000705.1:0-3194 GCA_035538075.1 Enhygromyxa sp. | reverse complement strand
CGCCGGGGGCCGAGGTCGAGCCGGAGCCTGAGCCTGAGCCCGAGCCTGCGATCGAGCCGGAGCCCGAGCCCACGCCCGAACCTCCGCCGCCCACCATCGAAGCGCCCGAGGTCGAACCCGCCGCGGCGCCGGTCGTGCGCGACAAGCTGGGCTGCCACGGCAGCAAGTCGTGCCGACGCATGACCGTGGCGGGGATGGTGGTCGGTACGCTCGGGCTCGCGGCGGTGGGCACGGGGATCGGCCTGCGTGTGAACAAGGACGAGGTGATCCCCGAGTCGCCCACGTTCGTGACCAGCACGCACCCCGCCGGGGTCGTGACGCTGACGATCGGTGTCGGCGTCACGTTGACGGCCGTGCTGATGCTGGTCGCTGCCCACCGCGGCTACAAGAAGCGCGATCAAAAACAAGCCCGCGTCGCGCCTGCGCCAGGCGGCCTGAGGTTTTGAGCATGACTCGCACAGACCTGCGCGCGCTCGTGGTCTCGCTGGCGATCGGCTTCGGCTTTGGGCTGGGCTCGAGCGCTTGCGTGCTGCCCAACCCCAACCATTGTCAGAACCTGGCCGTCGATCCGAACCTGTGGTGCTCCACCTACTACGGCGAGGAGCGGCCCTACTGCTCGCCGTGCATGGCCGACAACAACGGCTGCGTCAGCGAGGAGCCGAGTGAGGACGAGTGCCCCGCGTACACGCCGAGCGTCGAGACCGAGACCGACACCGGGGAGACCGCCGAGACCGAGACGGACACGGGCGACGAGACCGAGACGGGCGCCGAGACCGAGACCGAGACCGGTTGATCAGGCGCTCGCGCTCGACGAGGACGAGTGCACCCGCGCGCTGACCCACGGCGCGGGCTGCAAGCGATTCACGAGGTGCTCCAAGAAGCTGCGCACCTTGGCCGAGAGGTGGCGCGCGGTCGGATAGACCGCGTGCAGGGCCGCGTCGCTGTGCGTCCACTCGTGCATGAACCCACGCAGCGCGCCGGTCTCGAGCTCGTCGACGCAGCGAAAGTCCGGCAGCAGCCCGATGCCGACGCCGGCCACCACCGCGTCGCGCAGCATCTCGACGCTGTTGACCACCAGACGCGGACGGGCCGTGATCGCAACGCGCTCGCCGTCGCGCCCACGCAGCTCCAGCGTGGCTCCGCGGCGTGGGTTGCCGAGCACGATCAGATCGTGGTTGTCGAGATCTTCGGGCCGCTCCGGCGTGCCGCGACGCTCCAAGTAGCTCGGGCTCGCAACCAAGGTGCGCTGGACCAGCCCGAGCGAGCGCGCGCTCGCGGCCGCATCCACCGGCCGACCGACACCGATCCACAGATCCAGCCCTTCCTCCATCAAATCGACCGCGCGCTCGGTCAGCTCGAGTTCGATGTCGACCTCGGGATGTGCGAGCAAGAACTCGCTGACCAGCTCGAACAGGCACGTCGACGCGCACTCGGGCGAGGCCGCGAAGCGCAGCAACCCCTGCGGATCACGACGGCCCTGAACCGCGAGCTCGGCCTCGTCGACCTCACGCGAGATCCGAGCGCAGCGCTCGTAGAACGCCGCGCCGACCTCGGTCAGCGAGAGCTTGCGAGTGGTCCGCTCGAGCAGCACCGCGCCGAGCCGCTCCTCGAGCTGCGCTACCTTGCGACTGACCGTGGACTTGGGCAGCCCCAGCGCACGACCGGCCGCCGTGAAGCTGCGGGTCTCGACGACCTTCGCGAAGATGACCAGCTGGTTGAGGTCCGATTTTAGGTCGTTCATGAAGCGATACGCGGTTCACGCAACCACGCCGCGGCACCGTAGCGGACCGGCACCTCGCTGCAACGAAGCTGTACCCAAACCCGCGAATCCAGCCAGTAGGCGGGCCATTCGTGCAAAATCGCGCCGTCCGCGTAGTCTCGGAAACGGCGCGATCCAGAGATCAGAGCGGAGCGATCAGGGCAGACCGGGGAAGCTGTCGACCCAGGCAATCTCGACGTCGGGGAAGCTGTCGACGTACTGGATCTTGAAGTCCGGGAAGCTATCGACGAACTGCCACTCGCCGCACTGATCGGCGAACGAGCTGACCTTCTTGACCTTGAGATCCGGGAAGCTCGAGACCGCCTTGACCCGCACGTCGGGGAAGCTGTCGACGACCTTGACCTTGCCGGCCAGGTGGATGCCGTTGAAGGTGCAGTCGTCGGACACGTTGCCGGTCCCCGCCGGGGTCGTCGCGGCCGGCTCGATGTCTGCGTTCTGACCCGCGCTGACCGGCGCCGTGGTCAACAACCACAGCCCGAGGCCGGCGAGGCCGATCAATCCAACAGAGCGCGCGATCGACATGGCTTCGAGAGTGTATTCCCGAGGTTCCGTGCCGCTCAAATCTCCGCCAGTGACCTAACGCGCCGACCGGGTTTGAATAGGTCTACGCCGGGCGAGTGGTGCGAAATTCGATGAAGTTCACGTGCTCCGGCACATGAAGGATGCGCTGGACGAAAATTCCCGGCAGGTGGATCTCGTCGGGATCCAGAGCCCCGAGCGGCACCAGCTCGTCGACCTCGGCGATCGTCACCCGCCCGGCCATGGCCGCGAGCGGGTTGAAATTGCGAGAGGTCCGATAGAACTGCAGGTTGCCGAACGGGTCGCCCTTGGCCGCACGGACCAGCGCGAACTCGGGCTTCAGGGCGGTCTCGAGCACGTGCGGTCGGCCCTCGAACTCGCGCACCTCCCTGCCCTCCGCGACCACCGTGCCCGCGCCGGTCGGCGTGAAGAAGGCCGCGATCCCGGACCCGCCCGCGCGCAGCCGCTCGGCCAAGGTGCCCTGCGGGTTGAGCTCGACGGCGACCTCGCCCGCGAGCATCTGCTCCTCGAGATCCGGGTTGCCGCCGACGAAGCTGCAGATCACTCGCGCGACCTGATGACGCTGGAGAAGGATCGCCAGCCCGCGTCCTTGGTTGCCGCAGTTGTTGGAGATGATCGTCAGGTTGCGAGCACCCTTGGCCGCGACCGCCTCGATCAGCGCCTCGGGGTTGCCGACCAGCCCGAAGCCGCCGACGGTGATCGACGCGCCGTCGTGGAGGTCGAACAGCGCCGCCTCGGCTGACTCGAACAGCTTGCTCGCGGACGTGGACGCTGCCTGCATGCGGGCGATCATGAATGAGCCAAGTGCGTGGTCAAGGGACCGCGGCCGTCAACGCGTCGGCCAGCAGATCGCAGATGAGCTCGGCCTCGTCCT
>DATLLB010000704.1:0-8312 GCA_035538075.1 Enhygromyxa sp. | reverse complement strand
CACCATCCGACCTGACAGATTCCATCGAGGCAGACGAGCTCGCCCTCGCAGGTCTGGCCGAGGTCGCACGCGCAGCCGTTGGTCGCGGGCGGGCACTCGCCGTCGCCATCACCATCGCCGTCGCCATCACCATCGCCATCGCCGTCCCCATCACCGTCCCCATCACCATCCCCTTCCGAGCTCGTGTCTCCGTCGTCCGGATCGGGCAAGCACCCCGTCGCGAGGGGGGCTGTCAACAGACAAGCGAAGGCAATTCCGACGGAGAGGTTCGAGGTCGTCACGCGCTTGCAGTGCCAGCAACCGGTGGATCGATCAGCGCCCAGTCACATTTGTCTGGACCAACGTCTCATATCCGCCTGGATCACCGCTCGCCGGTCGATGAAGTCAGCCTATGAGGTTACGGAGCTCACGTGCCCAGATCGAAGACCAGCCGATCTATCGCCTACAACCCGACGCTTTGCAGACCTCACGTTGGCGCTGGCATGTTTCGCCGATGGGCATCTCCGTGCGCGTGGTCGTCGAACCCAAGTGCATCTCCAAGCAAGCCTGGCGGCGGGTCTACGCCGAGACCGTCACGGTCTTGCGCGCTTGGCCCGATCCGCCGATGCGGTGTGCGTACAGGACTGTCGCGGGCATGAATGTCATCCAGCATACTCGCGAGGTCATCGACGCCGATGGTTGGAGCGTCTGCGGTGATGCGCGCAGCCGACAATTCGCCGAGAGCAACGAGCTCCCGAGCGAGCTCGGTGTCGAGCAGCCGTCCGAACCCGACTCGGAGCTCGTATTGCGGTATCTCGATGGCGATCGATCGGCCCACTACCTGCTGGGCAACAAGACCCAAGGCCTGCCGTTCCACATCCTGATCGTCGCGGTTGCGATGCTCATCGAGCACCGGTTTCCGCGGGCGGCCGTGGTGACGGGTGATCTCGATCGCGGCGACGCGAGCCAAGCTCAGCGGCAGCTCGCGCGTATTCTCGGCGAACAGATTTCTTTGCCCGTCTGCGTCGAGCCCGAGCGCATGCGTGCACGCTTGCAGCCCTACCTCGAGGGTGACGCCCTCGACAAAGCGCTGCGCTTGACGGTCTCTTCGGGCACCGCGGGGTTCGAGCTGTTCATGGCGATGTTCGGACATCTACCGCCGTCGCTGCGTGATGAGCTGCGCAATGCGGTCACCTGCACCGACGTCGCCGAGCTCTCCGAGCCGACGCGACGCACCATCGAGGAGTTCGCGATCGAGGTCGAGGCGACAGCGCGGGAGGCCGGGCTCTCGGCCAAGTTCGAGGGTGCGGACGCGGGGCAGTTGCTTCGCGCGATGGCGGAGGGGCCCGAAAAGTCGGGGTGTACCTGACCGAGATGGCGTGGGACGAGATCGAGCGCGCGAGCATGGACGAGCTGCGTTTCTTGGCCGCGCTCGCGTGGATGTCACCGTTCAATCTCGGCATCGAGCTCAAGCCGGCGGCGTTCGAGAGCGCGGCCATTCGGCGCTACTGCCTGGCCGTTCGAAGCCGGCCTCGCCAATTCGTGGATGTCCGGTTCGTGGATGTCCGGTGACCCTGTCGAGCTCACCGGGTGCCATCGAGTTGCGCGCTGGGGTCTGGAGAGCAGAGACAGCGTGGCGAACTGAGGGCGCACGACCACGACGCTGCGCCGCCGCTCATGGTCGCGCGTCGCCAACGTAGTAGCCGCAACCAAACGAACCACCCCAAGCCCGCGGCGCTTCTCCTATCATCGCGGGCATGAGGACGCGATGGCTGAGTGTGGGCCTGTCTTGCTGTCTCGCCGCGACGACCCTGGCGTGCTCGGACTCCGATCAGACGAACCCCGAGGCCGGCGATGGTGAGAGCGGCGACGCGGGCACGGAGGGCGGTGACGGAGATGGAGACGGGGATGGCGACGTCGATCCCGGCGACAAGCTGCCTGCGCGGCGGCTGAGTCACTTCGAGTATCAAAACACGCTGCGCGATCTGTTCCCGCACATCGAGGTCCCGCAGCTCGAGATGCCGGCCGATCCCAGCGTCGACGGCTTCGACAACGACGGCGAGGCGCTGGTGCCCTCGTCGCTGTTGATCGAGCGCTACGACGAGAACGCCCGGACCGTCGCCAAGCTGGCCACCGAGGATCTGCAGGCGCTGCTCGGCTGCGATCCGGCGACCGGCTTCACCTGCGCGCAGCAGTTCGTGACCGAGTTTGGCCGTCGCGCGTTTCGGCGGCCGCTCAGCGACCAGGAGCTGACCGACTTCATGGTCTTCTACAGCGAGCCGCCCGGCGACGCCGACATGCGAGCGGGGACCGAGCTGACGCTGCAGTTGTTCTTGCAGAGCCCGCAGTTCCTCTACCGCCTGGAGATCCCGGGCGAGGACGTCGAGCCGCCGGCGCCCGGCGAGTACGCGCCGATCGGCAGCTACGAGCTCGCCTCACGACTGTCGTACTTCTTGTGGAGCTCGATGCCCGACGACGAGCTGCTCGCGGCCGCGGCCGCCGACGCGCGGGCCAGCACCGAGCAGATCGAGGCGCAGGCCCGGCGCATGCTCGCCGACGACCGAGCCAAGGACGCGTTCTTGCACTTCCACGAGCAGTGGTTCGACCTCGCGCGGGTCGACAAGGTCTCGAAGCTGCCGGAGGACAATTTCGACGACAGCTTGCGCGAGGCCGCCAAGCAAGAGGCGCTGCGCTTCGTCGAGCATGTGATCTTCGAGGAGCAGGGCACGCTCGGCGATCTGCTGACCTCGAACCGCACCTTCGTCAACGATCGGCTGGCGGCGATCTACGGCGTCACGGCGCCCGAGCCCGGCACCTGGGTCGAGGTCGAGCTCGATCCCTCGCAGCGGGCGGGGTTCATGACGCAGGTGGCGTTCCTGGCCGGACACGGGCACCCGCTCAATCCGTCGCCAGTGCTGCGCGGCGTGTACTCGCTCAAGGACGTGCTGTGTTGGCCGCTCGGCGCTCCGCCGCCGGTCGCCGAGGCGATGATGATCCCCGAGGGCTCGCCGGATCAGACCAACCGCGAGCTCTACGAGAACCTCACGGCCGCCGACGAGTGCCAGGCCTGCCACGAGGTCATCAACCCGATCGGGTTCGCGTTCGAGCACTACGACACGCTCGGCCGCTGGCGCGATCTCGACAACGGCCAGACCATCGACGCGTCGGGCCACTTTCAAGACGCGAGCTTCACCGGCGCGCCGGACATGATGAGTCAGCTGGCCGGCCGCGTGGAGGTCCAGCGCTGCTTGTCACGCAAGTGGCTGCGCTTCGCCTACGGCGGCGCTCGGGTGCTCTCGACGCCCGAGCTCGCGGCCGAGATCGAGGCGGCGTTCGCCCAGGTCGACTACTCCATCACCGAATTGATGATCGCGATCGTCACGCACCCGCGCTTTCGCACGGACGCCGCACCGAACTGATAGCGAGACAGGAGCTTCACGATGACCAAGCAGCTCAATCCCCCTCGCATCGCTCGGCCTCGTCGACCGCAGTCGGACGGGCTTCGTCGCCGCCAATTCCTGCAAGCGGCCGGGCTCGGCGGCGCGTCGCTGTTCCTGCCCAGCATCGAACGGCGCAGCCACGCGGGTCCCGGCGACGGGCCGCCGCTGCGGGTGGTCGTGTTCTTCCACGAGCACGGCGTCTACTACGACAACTGGAAGATGCGGCTGCCCAACTCGCCGGACTCGGAGCTGCTCAACTTCGAGTTCGAGCTGGGCAACCTCGCGCCCGAGGAGTTCAGCCCGATCCTCGCGCCGCTCTACGATCACCGCGCCGAGATGATCGTGCTCGACGGCCTCGCGTACCTGACCGCGATGTCGGATCCCTTCGGTGACGGCCACGCCAAGGGCTGGATGACCGCGATGACCGGCAACTGGGCGCGCGAGACCTACGACGACGTCAAGAGCCACGCGCTCACGCCTTCGTTCGATCAGGTGATCAAGGACATCGTCCGCGCGCAGGACAGCAGCCTGACCGATCTCGCCTCGCTCGAGCTCGGCATCCGGCCGTGGGACGGGACCTTCCACCACATGAACTACGGGCTCGATCCCAACGGCGACGCGGTCAAGATCCCGCACATCGTCGATCCGGCGGTCGCGTTCAACATGCTGTTCCCGGACACCGAGGGCGATCCGGTCGCGGCGGCGCGGACCGACGTGCTGGCCCGCGCGGCCGAGCAGTACGAGCAGCTGATGCCGCGGCTGTCGACCGAGGATCGCAACAAGCTCGAGCAGCACCGCGATCTGATCCACGACCTCGAGACCCGGGTGCTGGCGCTGCAGAACCTCGAGTGCGGCGAGCCGCTGCTCGAGCCGTGGAACGGCGGCTGGGAGTGGACGCCGGAGATGTACAACTATCGGCTGCCGGCGATGCTCGATCTGGCCTCGGCGGCGCTGTCGTGTCGCGTCAGCCGGGTCGTCAGCTTCCAGACCGACGTGCCGCCGCTCCCGCTGCTCAACGGGCTCGGCGACTACCATCACGACTACGCCCACCAGTCGGCGCCCGGCTCCCCGCAAGACAAGATCGATGTGGTCACGGCGCAAGGGGCCGCGCACGCGAGCCAGGTCGCAATGATGGCCGAGCGGCTCAAGGCGATCCCCGAAGAGGGCGGCACGGTGTTCGACAACACCATCATCTTGTGGATCAGCGAGCTCGCGACCGGCGGCCACACCCACGATCAGGTCCCGGTCGTCATGCTCGCCGGCAAGAACACGCCGTTCGCCGCGGGTCGCTACCTGCGGTTCGGCCGGACCAGCCCGTGGCCGATCCCCGAGGGCCAGGACTGGTATCCCGGCGGCCTGGTCGGGCAGCCCTACAACCCGCTGCTGGTCTCGATCATCCAGGCGATGGGCGGCGAGCAGAACTACTTCGGTCGCAAGAGCGTGACTGGGACCTTCCCGGGCGGCGACACGGTCGAGATCGGCCTGACCGGCACGCTGACGAGGCTCTACGGATGATCGCGCGCCGCATCACGCAGCTCGGAGTGCTCGCGCTGCTCGGCTCATTCGCAGGTTGCGGCGACGAGCCGAGCGGCGAGGGCGAGGGTGAGACAGCGGGCACCGAAGGTGAGACCGGCGACGGCGACGGTGATCAGACCGGCGACGGCGACGGCGATCCGACCGGCGACGGCGACGGGGATGACGACACCGGTAGCGACACCGAGACCGATCCCGGACCGCAGGGCGTGTTCGTGGCGGTCGGCGATGGTGGTCGACGAGCCAGCTCGACCGACGGCCTCGCGTGGGACGAGATCGTCGGCACGGGGGCTGTCGATACGCAGGCCGAGATGGGCGAGGAGGACATCCTGCGAGCCGTCGCGGTTGGCGACGGCGTGATCGTGGCGGTCGGAGGCGGCGGCACCGACTGGAACGGCAATGCGATGATCATGCGCAGCACCGACGGTGTCAGCTGGGAAGAGGATCTGCTCGGCGGCACCGAGCTCGACGATCGCAAGCTGACGGCGGTCGGCTTCGCCAACGGAGTGTTCATCGCCGGCGGCCACCAGACCCACATCTTGCGCAGCACCGACGCTGGGCTCAGCTGGACCCGCGTGTACCCGGAGCACCACGCCAGTACCACCGTCTACGGCGTGGCCGGGCATGAAGGCGGCGATGTGTTCGTGCTGGTCGGCATGCATCAAGAGGCCTGGGATCAGCCGAAGATCACCTACGTGCAGCGCAGCACCGACGGCGGGCAGACCTTCGAGGCGCCGACCTGGTTTGGCGTCGATGGGGATCAGCTCAACTCGATCGCCAGCAACGGCGAGCTGTTCGTCGCCGTCGGCTCGCAGCTGTGCCTGCGCAGCGCTGACGGTGCGGAGTGGGAGCCGTGCGGGCTGGCGGGCAGCAGCTTTGGCGCGGTCAGCTTCACGCGTGATCGCTTCATCGTCACCTATCTCGATGGCGTCAGCACCAGCAGCGACGGCCTTTCGTGGTCGGCTCATGTGCCGTCGGTCACCGGCGTGCCGGGCGAGGTCGCGTTCGGCAACGGGATGTACGTCGGCGTTCGCTACTACGATCGCGGCACCTCGGAGGCGCTCAGCGAGTGGTCGTTCGTGACCCACGGCGGGTTTCCGCTGCGCGACCTCGCCTTCTTGCCGCTCGAGTGAGCGGGGCCTAATCCTTCTCCATCTCGGATTCGAGGTCGTCGATCTTCTCTGCCACGCTGGCGGCCTGTAGCTCGTAGTGGGCCTTCGCCTCGAGATAGTGGTCGGCGAGGCGAAACAGATAATCGGGGTATTCGACGTCGTCCTCGGAGGTCGTCTCGACGAGGTTGATCAAATACGCGATCTGTTTGAGCCGCATCTCGAACTCGATGCATGCCCTGCACATGCGGAATTGATACCCGGGCTCGCGGGCGAGCTCCTCCGCCTCGCGTGCCCACATTCGCTTGGCCCGCTCGAGTCGACGATCGAGCGCGTCTTCGGGGGCTCGAGGAGCCGAGGTCGACTGGCGCTGGTAACGAACCCGATCCGTCGGAGCCTCGCTCGCAGCGGACGGGGCGGCCGAGAGCACGGACAGGGCGAGCACGAGGGCTGGCATGGGCAGGAGAACGTGTTGGAGGTCAATTGGGCCTGCTAGACCCCGCGCGCGCCCGCGAGCTCGGTCCCGCGGAGCTCGCGAAACAGCCGAACCGCCGAGCGATCCGTTAGCGCCGAGAGAAAGTCGGTGACCCGCAGGATCCGCTGATACGGGCTGTCCTCGGCACCAACACGCAAACGCAGGAGCTCCAGCAGCTTGCGCTGCCGCTTGCTGCGAGCGTCGACGTCGGCGAGCACGGCGGGGACCAGCAGATCGAGGAGGCCGCCGAGCACCTCGTAGCCGGCGAGCTCGACCCGCAGCACCTGCTCGGCCTTGTAGCAGCGCTCGATCGACAGGCGCTGGATGTCCTGCAGCGCGGCGTGGGCCGAGATCGACTCGGTCAGCGGCTCGCGTTGCTCGCCCGCGAGCAGCTCACGCTCGCGCGCACAAAAGGCCTCGGCGACCTGCTTGACGACCGTGTTGATCGCCAGCGCCCGGAGGCTGGAGATCGATCGGTCCGAGCTGCCGAGCTCTGGCTGGCCGATCACCGCGGCGAGCCGCGTGCGTGCGGTGGTCTCGTCGATCAGCCCGAGGATGTAGCCGTCCTCGAAGTCCATCACGTGGTAGCAGAGGTCGTCGGCGGCCTCGACCAGGAACGCGAGCGGGTGTCGAGCCCAGGCGCCGGGGCCTCGTTCGATCAGGCCGACGCCGTCGGCGACCTCGGCGAACAGCTCGGCGTCGCTGACGAAGTAGTTGAACTTCTTGTACGTGCTGTCGAGCGAGCCGCACGGGTACTTGGCTGCGGACGCGAGCACGGCGTGGGTCAGGCGCATGCCGCCACGCTCGCCGTACATGCTCAGGCGCGAGACGGTCCGAAAGCTCTGGGCGTTGCCCTCGAACCTGCGCATGTCAGCCCGCTCGCGCTCGTTCAACGCGGCGAGCAGCGGCTCACGATCGTGACGCGCAAACCAGCTCGCAATCGCGTCCTCGCCGGCGTGACCGAACGGCGGATTGCCGAGGTCGTGCATCAGGCAGGCCGAGGCCACGACGTCGCCGAGCTCGGCCGAGCGATCGGGGCTCATCGCTCGACCGACGAGGCGCCCCCTCGATCGTCCGACCGACGCGACCTCCAAGCTGTGGATCAGCCGGTTGTGGACGTGGTCGTTCTCCGGCATCGGGAACACCTGCGTCTTGTCCATCAACCGACGAAACGGCTCGGAGAACAGGATTCGATCGTAGTCGCGCTCGAACTCGTTACGCGGCTCGCTGCTCGGCGTCACCGCGCCGCCGCACAGACGCGCGCTCGACAGCAGGCGATCCCAGCGCATGGATGCCGCGCTCATGCGGCGGGAGTATACGGACCGCTCGAGAATCCGCGAGCGTGGCTCGCCGCCGATTCACTGGCCTTGCGAGGCCTTGGCGCGCGCCAGCAGCAGCGCTCGCTCGCGCGTGTTCTGAGTCATCGCGGCCGCGCGCTCGAACTCGACGCGAGCCTCTCGCATGCGCCCGAGCTTGAAGAGCAGGTCGCCGCGCACGCTCGGCAGCAGGTGATAGCTCTGCAGGGCCGGCTCCTCTGTCAGCTCGTCGACCAGCTCGAGCCCCGCGGCCGGACCGAACGCCATCGCGACCGCGGAGCAGACTGACTGGCAGCGGATCGTCGCGCACTACGACGCCCTCGTCGAGCTCACGCAGTCGCCGATCGTCGAGCTCAATCGTGCGGTCGCGGTCGCGATGGCGTTCGGTCCGGCCGCGGGGCTCGAGCTGGTCGACGAGCTGATCGATGAGCCGGCCTTGCAGAGCTATCACCTGCTGCCG
>DATLLB010000703.1:0-5782 GCA_035538075.1 Enhygromyxa sp. | reverse complement strand
CTATCGAATCCCCTCGTTTCTCTTTCCGTTCGCGGATGAGCCAATCGGGATCGAGCTCTTGCAGGATCTCGGCGAAGGGCTCGCGGCGGTCATCGCTGCGACGGTTGGGTGCTCGAAGCTGTCGAGCTTCTCGAAGCAGACGTGGTGGTGGGCGTCGAAGACCATGGCCACGTCGGCGTCCTTGCAGATCGCCAGCATCTGCGCGGCGCCGTAGGCTCGCTCGTCGTTCTCGAGCACCAAGCGACGGCGCACGGGCGCGGGCAAGGCCGCGATCGCGGCGACGAGCTCCGCAGCCCGGCCGCCCTTTCCGCCGTGGATCTCGACCGCGGTCCACGAGTCGGGCCGCCAGCCGAGCGCGTCCAGGATCCGCGCGTGCATCTCCAGCACTTTGACGCTGTTGGCGACGGTCGACGCCGACTCCGAATTGAGCACCACAAATTGGTCGGGGTGCATGACGACGCGAATGTCGTCCGCACGAAATTGCTCACCGACCGCGGCGAGCCCTTCGCCGAGATCCTGCAAGAGCTCGATCCCGATTGGCTCATCCGCGAACGGAAAGAGAAACGAGGGGATTCGATAGAGGCGCGTCCCCAGCTCACGACAATAGCCGGGCACCCGGCCGAGGGTCGCGAGGTTGGCCTCGTACACGCGCAGAAGCTCTTGGCGGCCTTTGTCGGATCCGAGCGCGAGCAGACGCTTGCGCGTGATCGTGCGATAGCGCAGCGCGTCGGAGCTGGTGATGCAGACGAGCCCCAGCTGCGGTGAGCGCCGCGCCGGCGCGCGTGTGGTCGATCGTTTGCTCGATTGCCGCACCGCGAATGCATACGCAGGCGCAGCGTGGATGTTGACGATCACCAGCGCAGCTGCAGCCGCGGGACCGGCCGCAGCACGAAGTTGGGCTCGCGCACGATCTCCTGCTCGGGCAGCGACAAGCCCGGCAGCCGCTCGAGCAGCTTGGCAAAGGCGATCTGCGCCTCGAGCCGCGCCAGACCAGCGCCCAGACAAAAGTGCGCCCCGAACCCGAACGCGAGGTGCTTGTTGTCGGCTCGCGCGACATCGAAGCGGTGCGGATCGGGGAATTGCTCGGGGTCGCGGTTGGCGGCGGTGATGATGAAGTAGATCATCTGCCCGGGCTGCAGCTCGTGGCCCTGGTAGGAGAACGGCGCGGCGATGCTGCGCGTGTTGATGCCGATCGACGGCTCGCAGCGCAGCGTCTCCTCGATCCAGCCGGAGATCAGCGACGGATCGGCGCGCACGCGGGCGAGCTGCGCGGGGTCGGAGAGCAGCAGCAGCATGCCGCTGGTCAGCAGCCGCGTGGTGGTCTCGTAGCCGCCAGTCATGATGAAGGCGATCAGGTTGATGACCTCGTCGGCGCTCAGCTGGTCGTGCTCCTCGGCCGCGATCACCAGGTTGCTGAGCACCTCGCCCGGGATCGGGTGCTTGCGGCGCTCGGCCAGCAGCTCGTCGAAGTAGACCTTCATCTCTTCGTAGGACTGGAGCGCGTGGGCGATGGCCTCGGGCGTGTTGAGGCCGGCGCTGAGCAGGCCGGTGAGATCGGTGATCCAGACCAGGAAGCGCTCGTTGTCGGCCTTCGGGATGCCAACCATCTCGCCGATGATCGTCTGCGGCAGCGGCATCGCGAACTCGCTGACGAACTCCATCGCGCCGCGATCGATCACGGCGTCGATCAGCGCGTCGGTCAGCTGCTCGATGCGCGCCCCGATCTTGGCGAGCTCCTTCGGCCGAAACGCCTGCCCGCCGAGCCTGCGCAGGCGCGTGTGCTCGGGCGCGTCCATCATCACGATCCACTGCGCGTATCAGTCGACCAGCGGCTGCATCTGCGCCTGCAGCTCGGGCGCCAGCGAGGCGCACACGTAGCCCGCTCGGCTCGCGGTCAGGTTCGGGTGGGCCTGCAGCGCCTGCACGTCGCGGTAGCGGCCGACCATCCAGCCGTGAAAGCGCGGGTCGAAGAACATCGGCGCCTCGGCGAGCATGCGATCGATCATCGGTCGCGGATCGTGGATGTACTCGGGCGAGAGGAGATCGAGCGGTGGCGTGTTCATGCTGTCAGTCGCTTGCATGATCGAGGATCGCCCGCACGGTCGTGGCGATCGCCTCGCGGGTGAACGGCTTGCTGAGCAAGTTGAGCGGCGCGAGGTTGAGCGGCGCGAGCTCGTCGGCGGCCTCGCTGACGAGGTACAGCACCTTGGCGTTGGGGTGCTCGCGCGAGATCAGCTGCGCGACCTCGGGCCCGCTGACGCCCGGCATGATCACGTCGGTGATCAACAGGTCGAGCTCGGGCAGCTCCTCGGCGATCGCCACGGCCTGCTCGCTGGTCGCGGCGATGCGGACCTGATAGCCCTGCAGCTCGAGCAAGCGCGCGGCCAGGCGCTGGAGCGCGAGGTCGTGCTCGACCAGCAAGATGGTCTCGCGCCCGCGCGGGAGCGTGGCCGCGAGCGAGCTCGGCCCGCCGTCAGCGTCGTCGGCCGAGGGCAGCGAGATGCGAAAGCAGGTGCCGCGACCGAGCTGGCTGTCGACCTCGATGCGACCGCCGCTCTGCTCGACGATCCCGAGCACGGTCGAGAGCCCGAGCCCGGTGCCCTTGCCCTCGGTCTTGGTCGTGAAGAACGGCTCGAAGATCTTCCGGACGAGCTGCTCGTCCATGCCGACGCCGGTGTCGCTGACCTCGAGCACGATCTTGCCGGCCTCGTCGGGTCCGACGCTCACGCGCAGCAGGCCGCCGTCCGGCATCGCGTCGCGGGCGTTGACCGCCAGGTTGATCAGCACCTGCGTGAACTGGGTCGGATCGGCGTGGACCAGGCACGGCTGCTCGGCCAGCGCGAGCGAGAGCGTGATTGCGTCGCCGAGCAGGCGCGTGAGCATCGAGGTGAGCTCGCCGACCAGCGCGCCGAGATCGAAGCGCTTGGGCTGGAGCGTCTGCTTGCGGCTGTACGCGAGCAACTGCCGGGTCAAGCTCGCGGCCCGCGTCGCGGCCTCGGTGATCTCGCGCAGCCCGGCCTGCAGCGGCTGGTTGTCGCTCGCGACCATCGAGCACAGATCGCAGGCGCCGAGGATCACCGTCAGCAAATTGTTGAAGTCGTGGGCGATGCCGCCGGCCAGGGTCCCGACCGCCTGCATCTTCTGCGAGTGCCGAAGCTCGGCCTCGAGTCGGTGTTGGTCGGTCACGTCGGTGGCGATCAGCACCACGCGCTGGACCTCGCCGTCGCGGATCACCGGACCGATGCGGTTGGTGAACCGACGCAGGCCGGTCGGGCTGTCGAGCGTGGACTCGTAGCTGGTCCCGAGCCCGGTCTCGAACACGAAGTCGGTGGCCGCGATCATCCGCGGGCGCTCGGCGGGCGCGAGGAATGCTTCGGCCGGCCTGCCGATCACCTGCTCGGGCGTGAGCCCGTGCGCGACGCGGTTGATGAACTCGACGCGCCGCCGTCGATCGAGCACCACGATGAAGTCCGGCGCCCCATCGACGACCGCGCGCCACTGCGCCTCACCCTCGCGCAGCGCCTCGAACAAGCGCGCGTTCTCGATCGAGACCGCGGCCTGGGCCGCGAGCGTGCTCGCGAGCTGGACGCGGTGGGCCGTGAAGGCTCCGGGCGTGTGGCGGTTCTCCAGCACCAGGAGCCCGACCCTGCGGGTGCCGGTGAACACCGGCAGCAGCAGCAGCGCGCGGACCTGCTCGGCGCGCACGTAGGGATCGCGGGCGCAGCGAGGGTCTCGCTGGGCATCGTCGACGATCACGGGCTCGTTGCTGCGCGTGCTCGCGAGCACCAGCGAGTGCGCGAGCAGTTGGTTGGAGCTGGCGATGCGCAGGCCTTCGTCGAGCAGGTAGAGCTCACCGGTCGCGCGACGCTCGGCCCGGATGTGCAGGCCGTCGTCCTCGTCGAGCAGCAGCACGCAACGATCGGCACCTGCGCTCTCGATGATCGCGGCCAGCAGCCTTCCGATCACCTCCTCGAGCTTGGTGGCCTCGAGCATCGCCTGCGACATCTTCACCACGCTGGCGACGTCGAGCAGCTTGCCCGGCTCACCGCCCTGGGCGAGCGACGAGGTCGCGCCCGAGCTCGTCAGCGAGAACAGCCCGCGCTCGCGCAGCGCGTCGCGGACCCGTCGTTGCAGCGGCAGCGCGCCCCAGCGCCCGTAGGCCTGCAGCGCGTCGCCGAGGTAGCCGACCGCGTGGCGGCGACGACCGAGCGCCAGCAAGGCCCGCGCCGCGAGCTCGCACGCGAGCCCCTCGAGGTTGTGGAAGTGTGCGGCTGCAGCCGCGTCGGCGGCCACCGTCAGGGCTTCGACCGCCGACTCGAACTCGCCGCGAGCCAGCGCCCACGCGCCGCCGACCAGGCAGCGCAGCGGCGTCGCGTTGCTCGGGCAGCTCGCCTCCCAGCGACCGAGCGTGACCAGCAGCGCGTCGACCTGCCGCCTGTGCTGCTCGGCTCGCTTCGCGTCGAGTTCGGCGAACAGCTCGCAGCCGTGCAGCACCCGGACGATCTCGAACCACAGCGGCGGGAGCTGACCCAGCGCAGCTCCGCGCGCGAGCGGCTCGGCCTCGCGCAGGGCCGCGGCGGTGCCGGGCCGATCGCCGAGCAGCAGGCACAGGTAGGCCCGCATCGCGTGGATCAGGAACACCGGCGTCGGGACCATCTCGGCGAACAGCTGCTCGTCCGAGGCGAACCCCGGCGGTCGCAGCTCGGCTGGCTGCGCGGTGCCCTGCGCCAGCGCTCGCGCCCACGCGGCGTAGAAGCGAGCGAGTCGCTCGTGCGACGGGTTGGAGATCGCGGCGAGGAACTCGGCGGCCTCGTCGGCCCCGACGCCGACCTGCGTGAGCGGAGCTCCGATGATCAGCTCGTGCGCGAGCCGACCACACATCGCGTAGCCGGCCGGCAGCAGGGCCCCGGCTGCACGCAGTCGTCGATGTGCGTCGCTCAGCGCGGGGATGCTCTCGCGCAGCGGCTCGAGCAGAAATTGATAGGTGCCGTGAACGATGAGCGCGACCTGGCCCTCGGCCGGCGAGCCGGGGAAGCGCTCGAGCGCCCGCAGGCCGAGCGTCGCACAGCGGCGCGCCGCCTCGTGATCGTGCAGGCGCGCGGCGAACAGGATCCCGAGCTGGGCGAAGCACTGCGCGACCACGTCGCTGAGCCCGTGCGCGAGCGTCTCGCGGATCGCCGCGATCAGCAGCGCGAAGTAGAGGTTGAGGTCGCCGGCGATGTAGGCCGGGTAGGTGGCGGCCGAGAGCAGCTGCAGGAGGTGGCGGCGCTCGGGATCCTCCAGCCTCGGCAGCGTCGCGATCCGCTCGGCGGTCAGCTGCGTGAACTCGGGCATGAAGCCCGCGAGCAGGCCGTCGAACCACGCCTGCGATCCGCCGCGACGCAGGTCGAGCTGGAACAGCTCGGCAGCTTCGCGGACGAGCCCGAGCGCGCGCTCGCAGTCGAGCCGGACCATCGCGAGCTGCTCGCGGATCATCAGCAGCTGCGCGCGCTCGGCCCGGCTGGTGACCAGCGAGCGGGCGTGGGCGAACACCTCCTCGGCGGCGTCGATGCGACCGCTCATGGACAGGCACTCGCCCAGCTCCAGCGCGATCGGTAGCCGTGTGGCGGCCGGCTGATCCGACAGCAAGCGCAGCGCGGTCTCGAAGTGGCGAGCGGCCACGTCGTAGGTGGCCGACGACTTGGCCAGCACGCCCGCGGTCTCGCAGATGGCCCCAAACTGCGCGCGCTCGTGCGGATCGCCGACGAGCCCCACCGCCGCGCCGATGTGCAGGGCCACACGC
>DATLLB010000702.1:0-3232 GCA_035538075.1 Enhygromyxa sp. | reverse complement strand
TCTCCTACCACCATTACGGTCCCTACTCGGATCAGCTCGCGGGTGCGCTCGACCAGGCCGTCGCGTCGGGCTTGGTCGAGGAGGATCGGCGAGACTCGGCCAACGGCTACAAGCTCTACGCCTACAAGCTCAACCGCGAGCACCCCGATTATACGTATCTCGCCCTGCCCCCGCGTGATGCTGACGCGGTGCAGAGCTTCATGAAGGTGAGCAAGGACGCCCATTGGCGTGCGCTCGAGCTCGCGGCGACGGTCGTCTATCTCGAGCGCAACCTGACGATCAGCCGTGAGGCGGCGACGGCTCGCGCGCTTGGGCTGAAGCCTGATTGCAAGCCGTACTGTGCGGAGGCCGAGACGCTGCTGAACGAGCTGGGGTTTTAGAGCGCAGCTTTCGGCGATCAGCAAGGCCCCGGATAGCCGGCCGACATCCCGACGGCCTGCCGCAGCTGGCTACGCGCGGCTCGAAGCATCCCGCCCGCGGCGGGCCGCAACCATCCGCGCCCGGTCGTCTCCGCGATCAACCGCTTGGCCGCAGCGACGTCGCCCATGACGTCGACCAGCGATCCCGGATCGGCGAGGCCCATCGCAAACACATTGGCGAGCTTCTGCCGGCCATGGTCGCCAATCCCATCGGTGCCATTGGCAGCCAGCAACAGCAGCCGCCCGGCGGGCGGCATGGGATCGAGCATGAGGTTGGTGAGCTCGAAGGCGGGCTGGCCGAGCTCGGACCAGAAGCGCTCGAAGGTGTCGGTCATCCACGCGGCGTCGAAGGGTCGATCTTCGTGGGCGAGGATCTGCGTGACCATGTGCTTGGCCATCTTCACGCAGTTGTTGGCGCCCTGGGCTGCGAGTGGATCGAAGTGCATGGCCGTGTCGCCGATGCAGGTGACGAGGCGGCCGGATGGGAGGCGGCCGATCGGGCGGCGTACGGTGGGGGTGATGATGCCGGCGACCCAGGCGAGGTCGTCGGCGATGTTCATGTCGCGGGCCCAGGCGGCGTCGCGGGGGACGAGGGTCTCGATCACGCGGCGGGCTGCGGCGAGGGCTTCGGCGCCGGTCTTCACGGGCTGAAAGATGTCCATGGGGCCGCCGGGGATGGCCTCGAAGATCAGGTTCCAGCAGGGGCCGACGTCGCGATGGAAGTACGGGATCCATACGGCCTCGCCGGCGCCATCGATGATGTTGTTCTTGACGCTGACGCTCGGCAGGCCGTCGCGCTCGAGCGTGGGACCGACGACGACGACCATCGCGACGTGGCGCTTGGGTGCGGCGAGGCTGCGGGTCTGGTCGCGCTCGAACAGGGCCGCGAGCTCGCCCTTGCCGGCGGCGACGATGGTCAGATCGTGCTCGGCTGCGATCGCGTCGAGCCGCTCGAGGGTCACAGGCTCGATCACGATGCGACCGCCGCGGGCCTCGAGCTCGTGCATCCAGCGGTGGCTCTGCAGGCGCACGTCAATCGCGAGGCAGCCGTTGGGATCGCGGCCGATCAGCGAGGCGAACGGCTTGCCCGGACGCAGGTTGACGATGATGGCCGCGCCAGCGACTCGCGGGGCTTCGGCATGCCAGTGATCGAGGCCGAGCTCGCGCTCGTACGCGAGCGCGGCGTTGAAGCGGGCGGCCGTTCCGGTTGGGCGCCCGGCGAGCCACTGCTCTGCCGTGCGATCCGTGTACAGCGTGACCTCGTAGCCGGCCTTGCGCAGACCGTGGGCGGTGGTGAGGCCGGCAACTCCTGCTCCAATGATCGCTACGCGCCGCATACGCGCCCGATGATGGCATGGGCGTGGTAGGGAATTGCGGTGGCTCTGCGTGCGGCCCTGGTCCTGGTCTCGTTTGCGGTCTTGGGCTGTCAGCCCGACGCACGATCGAGCGGCGAGGATGGGGGGTCTGGTGGGTCGCCGCGTGAGGCCGAGGGGCCGAGCGCTCCGCCGGTCGGGGCTTGGGTGCTGCTCGAGGCGAAGGCGACCCTCCACCTCGAGCCCAGCCGCGAAGGCGCGTCGCTGCAGCTACGCGGCGAGCTGCCTGTGGTAGTGCGCGTGGTGGCTGCTCGCGGAGAGTTCATCGAGGTCGAGACGATCCCCGACGTGTCCTCGCGGGGGTGTGCGTACGGGGTCGGGATCGAGGATCGCTTCACGCTGCGCTGGTTCGTGAGCGAGAGCGAGCTGGGCAGCGTGCTGGCCAAGCCCAAGCGCGTGGAGTTCGACGACGGCACCTCGCTCGAGCTCGCGGCTGGCGTGCCCGTGGATCCCTCGACGTCCGACGCGGTGCTCGTGGGGGCCTCGAGCGTGCATGTGCGGCTCGATTACTACCGGGAGACCGCCCGCTGGTATGCCGAGCCCGAGCTGCCCGTCGATGCGGCCGGGAGTCTGCGGCTGCGGCCGAGGACGAGCTTGCACTTTGGCGAGCACAGCACGACCGCGAGCCTGCCCCACTTCGCGCTCGCACAGGCGAGCGAGCCGATCGCTGGGGGCGTGCTCCTGAGCTTCGTTGGTCCGTGCGGGCGCTTTCGTCTGCGGGCCGAGGCGGACGCGATCGATACGTCGACGCCCGACCCGGAGGAGGTGGCCCGCGAGGAGTTCGGCATCGTTCACAGTGATCCGGACGCGCCCGAGATCAAGCGCCGCCCCAGCGGCAAGATCTTTGGGATGCAGGCGAACTACGACCCCTTCGCTCCGACCGGGGTGTGCGAGCGAGGGCGCTGGTCGATCGCCGCGGGCACTCCCATTCACTGGGCGACTGCGCGACGCGAGGCTGGCGTGGTGCTGCGGCCACAGCTCTTGCCGCCCGACGCGTTCGAGCAGGAGGACCGGGTTTGCTTCACCGTCGACGAGTTCGAGCTGTGCGCCGATGCGACCGCGCTCGAGCTCGTCGATGACCCGCTCTGCGCCGAGCTCGGGCTGGTCGGGGCGCTCGGGATGGTCGACGAGCAGCGCACCGCTCAGATCCTCCACGCCAAGCCGGAGCTTCGTGGCGAGGGGCTCGATCGCGACATCGTCCGAAGGATGCTCAGGGTCTACGACCCGCAGCTCGAGTCCTGCTACCAAGCTGGCCTCGCTCGCGCGCCGACGCTCGGCGGGCGGCTCACGCTCAGCTTCGTGATCGGCCCACGAGGCAAGGTCGCTCGCGTCAAAGTGAAGAGCACCGAGCTGAAGCCGGCCGACGCCGCGGTCGAAGCTTGCTTCAGCAAGGTTGTGCAACGGGGGCTGTTCCCCAAGCCGCGCGACGGGTCGAGCGTC
>DATLLB010000701.1:0-4661 GCA_035538075.1 Enhygromyxa sp. | reverse complement strand
ATCACGTGATGGTCGTCGACACCGACAACCACGACAAATTCGACGAGGATCTGGCCGAGTGTCACGACAGCAAGTGCGACGGCGAGCCGGCCGATGAGGAGTGCGGCGTGATCGCGCCGCAGGACGACTGGCTGTGTGGATCGTTGCCGGCGATCGATCCCTGCGATCCGGTGCTCGGCGCTGGCGTCGATCATGACGGGTCCGAGCAGCGCAACTCGTGCAACATCGCCGGCGGCAAGCGCTGGTTCGACGATCTGCAGCCCAACGTCGCCAGCACCTTCGGCTGCGTCGCCAACCTCTACGCCGGCAACAACCCCGAGCAGACCATGCTGGCGGTGACCGAGGCGCTGCAGCCCGACATGGTCGGCGCTGGCGGCTGCAACGAGGGCTTCTTGCGCGACGACGCGGTGCTGGTCGTGACCTTCATCAGCGACGAGGAGGACGACACCGAGTCGCCCGGCAACCCGCAGCAGTGGCACGACACCTTGCTCGCGCTCAAGCAAGGCAACGAGACCGCGATCGTGGTGTTGGGCCTGCTCGGCGACACCGGGTTGCCCAACGCCGTGTGCCCGCCCGACAGCATCCCCGGCTCGAACGGCGGCGAGTATTCGCCGCGGCTGATCGACTACGTCGAGTCCTGGGGTGAGCGTGGCTTGTGGGGCAGCGTGTGCTCGCCCAATTACGGGGCCTTCTTCGATCAGGCGGTGGCGCTGATCGAGACCGCCTGCGAAGAATTCGTGCCGGTCGGCTGAGAGAATCGCCGCGCGGCGATCGTGGCGCCCGAGGCCCGGCTCGCTCGCCGCCGCGCCGCTGCTCGATTGCGGTGATGGCCGCACGGCCGTACGCGTCGCGAGCGAATGTGCCGGGCTACGCTCGAAATTGTGCGAGTCAAGAGCGACGCAGCGTGGATGGCTTTCGACCAGGCCCTCGACAAGAGCGAATCGGCGCTTCGCCTCAAGCAAATTCGCGATCGCCCGATTGTCCAGGGTCGCGCGACCGTGACCTTGTTCGAGCGCGCGCCCGAGGGCGCGCGGCCGCACCCGCGCCTGCGCATGGCCTTCACCGAGATCAGCGATCCCTCGCCGCCGCCGCTGCCGGAGCCGCGGGCTTGGTCCGATCCCGACGCGTTTCGTACCTGGCTGATCGCCGCGCTGATCGACCGTCAGCTGGTCGCGGGCCTCGATCAGCCGCCCGCGAAGAGCCCTCGCTACTGGCAGAATTCACTGCTCGCGGGCCGGATCACGGCCCTGCTGGAGCACGCCCGCGCGGCGCTCGAGCAAGTCGACGGCTGGACGCCTGCGGAGCTCGACGCCGGTCGCTACGCGCTCGTCGAGCTCGGCGCGCTCGCGTACGCCGGGATGATCGCGTTCGACGACGAGAACACCGGCACCTACCACAGCTTCATGCGCGACGAGCCGTTCGTGCACGTGCTCGAGCAGCTGCGTGCGAGCTTGCCGGACGAGGGCACGGCCGCGTTCGCGCTGCTGCCCGCCGAGCAGCAATATTCCGTTCGCCGCCAGCACACGCAATTGACCAATCACATCGATTTCTTGATGCGGCGCAAGTATGCCCTGCACGGCATCCTCGAGACCGACATCGAGCGCAGCCTCGGCGGGTTTCTGATCGATCGCGAGACCCGACAGATGCTCTCGGAGGATCCTGCCACCCGCGGCTCGTTGAAGCCCCGCCACGAGCTGCTGCGCATCAACCCGATCAGCGCGCACCCGCACGCTGGCGCGTGGCTGGTGCGGACGCCAAAGGGCTTGGCGCTGCGCGACGGCACCGCGGTCGAGGTCTCCGACGATCAACTGCTGCGCGCCGCGATCCCGCCGTCGCGCGCGACCTTCGAGCGCGCGCCCAACCACCCGCTGCTGCGCGCAGGCGTGCGCTTCGACTGGAACGGCGACGGCTGGGTCGAGCAGCAAGCGCTCGACTGGATCGTCTGGGCCGGCCACTGTGACGTCAAGGCCGTGCTCGAGCAGATCGGCCTGACCATGCTCGATCAGCTCAGCGTGTTCGAGTATCGCTCCGACACCGGCAGCGTCACCGAGCTGACGCGCAGCCTGCTGCTCGAGCTGCTCACCAGCGTGGTCGAGCTCGGCTCGGTCTACGAGAACCTCGATGGCATGGGTGAGATTGTCCGCGGCATTCACCAGTTCGGCGGATCCCGCAATGACAGCTTGCCCGATCGTCTGCAGTTCGACGGTCCCGGGCGTGGCCAGCACGTGCGCTGGCCGATCAGCACCAAGCGCGACGCGCTACAGGTCACGCGCATCGTCGACCAGGGCGAGGCCATCGATCTCGACGTCGCGTTCGCGCGCTGCATCGCCGACGTGAGCGCCGTCGACTTCGCCCCGAACCCGCGCTATCTGGGCACCGTCGAGGGTGACTACAACCTGATCGCGGCGACCGGCATGGTGCTCTCGGTCACCGCGCGGATCAGTCGCTTCGACGCGAGCGGCCAGCTCGTGCAGGGGCTCCAGCCGCTCGAGATCGATCTGCGACCCGAGCAGAGCGGGCGCACGTTTTTGGGCACCGAGCTGCACGACGCGGCCGCGCGCGAGATCTATCGGGTGTACCTCGATCACGATCAGCCGGCCGTGATCTCCGAGCTGTGGCGCTGGGATCCGCAGACCGGCGAGGAGCAGCACGATCCCGCCTACGACATCGTCGAGCCGCTCGCCAAGCCGCTGTCGACGACCGTGTCTCGCGAGCTGCGAATCGACGACCCGGCCGCGTTTCAGGCGTTGATCGAGCTGGCCCTGCATCGTGGGGAGAACATCTGCGCCGACACCAGTTACGAGTCGCCCGTGTGGAACGGCGTGGTCACGCGCATGCAGGTCGAGCGCGTCGCCGTCAACGAGGCCGCTCGGGTCGAGCGCTGGCACGTGGGCTTCGTGGCTCGCTTCGGCGTCGCGATGATGGACTTCATGGTTCGCCGCGCCGCCGACGGCACGCCCGTGGAGTACTGTCCGGTCGCCACCCCCGGCATACCCAGCCCGGATTTCCTGTGGCAGGATCTGCCGGACATCGCCAGCAAGGGCATCGAGCAGGGCGTGTGGGTGGTCAACAAGGCCATGCAGGAGCGGGAGATCGTGCGCGTCCGCAGGGCGCCGGCGGAGCAGGGCGGTTGGTATGTGCAGGACGATCACATCAAGAACAGCTTCGAGCTGCTCTACACCGCGCTCGCGGGCTATCGGTACACGATCGTGCATCAGAACAAGCGCTATGTGTTCGAGGACGAGGCGGCGTGGCGAGCAGCGCGGGCGCATCTCGACGCGCTGCGGGCCAAGCTGACTTTCGAGTAGGCCGCGGTGTCGGCGACCGCTCGCTCGTGGTATGCAGCGCCGCCATGGTGCCGCCGCGTGTCGCCGTGATCCCGCTGTCGCTCTGCCTCGTGCTGATCGCTTGCAGCGACACGCAAAGTCGGAGCCCACAGCCTGCGCCTTCGACCGGGTCCGATCCGGTTGCCGCTGCGACCACGCCCGAGCCTGCGCCCGAGCCCGAGCAGGTCGCCACGCCCGAAGAGCCCAAGCCCAAAGACGAAGTGCTGCCGATGGCGCCCGACGGCACGCCGATGCTGCCGTGCGGCGACGGTCCCGACGAGATGGCCTGCATCCCCGGCGGCGCGTTCATCCGCGGCTCCGACGAGGGGCCCGAGAACACCCGCCCGCAGGCCGAGATCTGGCTGCAGACCTTCTGGATGGACGAGAACGAGGTCACCAACGCCGAATACGAAGCCTGCGAGAAGGCCGGCAAGTGTCCGCCCTCGGGTCCGCAATATGTCGACTTCGATCGCCCGAAGCAGCCGATCAATGGCGTGAGTTGGTTTGACGCCAAGGCCTATTGCGAGGCGCAGGGCAAGCGCTTGCCGACCGAGGCCGAGTGGGAGAAGGCCGCGCGCGGGACCGATGGGCGGCTCTATCCGTGGGGCGACGAAGAGGCCACCTGCGAGCTGGCGATCATCAAGGGCAAGGCCGAGGGGCGCGGCTGCGGGCTGAAGAAAAAAGGCGACAAGCCGGATACCGGCCGCGTGTGGGAGGTCGGCTCGCGTCCGCCCAATCAATACGGGCTCTACGACATGAGCGGCAATTCGTTCGAGTGGGTGAACGACTGGTACGCGCGCTCCTACGCCGAGTGCGGGGCCGCGTGCGAGGGTGTCAACCCGCGTGGGCCCTGCGATGGCGCCGACGAGTGTCCGGCCTACAAGCACAAGAGCGTGCGCGGTGGCAGCTGGTACTGGCCGGCCGAGAACGCGACGACGATCTTTCGTCGCGCGCATGTGCCTCGCAACGATCCCTTCCACCACTTTGGGTTTCGCTGCGCGGCCGATCTCGAGCAGGCCAGTCGGATCGTGATGGTGCGCAAGGCCGAGACCGAGCTCGAAGGGCAGAAGGAGTAGTCGTGCGCGCTGCGACGGCGGTGCTTGGGGACCTGCTGGTCCTCATCGAGCTGACCGAGCTCGGCAAGCACATCCCTGCGCGCGGGCTCGAGCGCTGGGCGATCGACTGCGCGCAGCGGGCCGTGGGCTCTTACATCGATCGCTGCGGACCCCAATTACCCGCGCTCCGCCAGGGCCTCGCAACCGCGAGGCGCTGGCTCGAGACTCCGCCCACCGAAGATCAGCGCAAGGACGCCAGCACGCTCGCATGGGCTACTTG
>DATLLB010000700.1:0-3482 GCA_035538075.1 Enhygromyxa sp. | reverse complement strand
AGCTCCTCCTGCAGCTCGCGCTCGATCGCCTCGATTTCGCGCTCGAGCGCCTCCTCGTCGAAGCCGATGTTCTCGAGCTGCTCGAGCGCCTCGGTCATCGCCTCGAACTCGTCGAGATCGAAGCCGGGGCCAAACATCATCCCCGGCATGCCGCCGGGCATGCTCGGCGGCATTGGGGCGCCGGGACCCATGGGCGCGCTCGGGGCCATCGGGGGCATCGGGGCCATCGGACCACCGAGCAGCTCCTCGCCGAGCATCTCCAGGGCCATGTTGGTGATCGCGTCGAAGTCGAGGTCGAGATCGAGCTCTTGATCACCCTCGCGCACACGCATGCGCATCTTCGGATTCGCGCCGTCGATGATGTCGATGTCCGCGTCCTTGCTGCGCAGCCGCACCCCGTTCTCGTCGATGATCAAGTATTCGTCACCGTCACGAATGATCAGGTGCGAGCCATTGCCCGCAGGCGCTTCGGGGGCGGGAGCAGCCGCGCGACCGGCCTCTTCGGCGAGCCGCTGAGCTTCGCGCTCGGCTGCTTCGGCGGCAGCGCGGGCTTCATCGGCCTTGCGCCGCGCGTCGTCGGCTTGCCGCTCGGCCTTGCGCTGCTGCCGAAGCTCGCGCTTGGACGGGGTGTCTGCGCTCGGCGGGCTCGCATTCACGGCTCCGGGCGCGACCATGATCAGCGCAGCCAAGCTGCCGACGCCGACCAGCATTCGCGTGGGCCGCGGGCTGTCTTCGGCCTCGAAGCGCTTGGGATCGCCATCGAGCGCCCGCCGGACGCGACGCACCAGCGGACGCTCGCCGCTGATCATCCCGGCCAGCAACAACGAGGAGCGGTTGGCCTGCTCCCAGCTCGCGACCTCGGCGAGCGATTTTGCGAAGGTCACACCATCACCGGTGCGGGCGATCGCCCAATCGTCGCACAGCAGCTCGGCCGACTCCTGCATGCCGCGACGGGCGAGGCGGTTGAGCGGCTGGAAGAAGCAGAGCGCCTCGATCACGGCCGCGAACGCCAGCCAAAAAGGATCGCGGCGCTCGAGGTGGGCGAGCTCGTGGGCGAGCACCGAGCGCATCGCCGCGGGCGGGAGCTCGGTGACCGCCCGCTCGGGCACCACGATCTCGCGCCGCCACAGGGCGATCGGGCTGGCGATGCGGGTCGACTGGGTGAGCTCGATCTTGCGGTTGATCTCGGCGTCGCGGCAGAGCGTCAAGAAGGACTCGAGCACCGGATCCTCGAGCACGGGGCCGCGATCCTTTAAACGGCGGCGCAGCGACCAGGCGCAGGCGATCAGTCGGTAGCTGGTCAGCACGGCCCCGATCGCCCAGGCGAGCAGCACGAGCTTGGGCCACAGCGGTGCGGGCTCAGGCTCGGGCGCGGCCGGGTCGGCGGACGAGAGCGAGCCCGGCCCCGCACCGAGCATCATCGCCTCGCGCTCGTCGACGATCACGGGTTGCCCGGCCGGAATGACCATCACGCGCGGCTGTTCGCGCTCGACCTGCTCGACGACCTTGGGCCCGCTCTCGAACTCGAACGCGCCGAGGGCCGGGCGCACGCCGACGGCGATCTGCACGGTGGCGGTCACGAAGGCGCCGACCAGCGCGAGCTTCCAGCCGAGGTTCTCGGCGCTCGGGCTGATCTTCGCGGCCAGCGGCTTGATGCCGCGACACAGCAGCCAGACGGCCAAGATCAAGATCGTGCTGTGGATCAGGTAGGTCAGCATCCAGCTCAGGGCGGTGCCGACCAACTCGCTGCTCACCATTGCGGTCATCATCATCACGGACGCTCCTGAGCCACTCGGGCTTCGATTAGACGTTTGACCTCGGCGAGGTCGGCTGCACTCACTTCATCGTGTTCGAGCAACTGATGGACCAGGGCCGTGACGTCGCCGCCGAACAAGCCCTCGGTCACGCGCGCGAGGACCGAGCGCCGCACTTGCTCCTCCGAGACCAGCGCTCGGTAGAGGAACTGGCGGCCCTCGACCTCGTGGGCGATCAGACCTTTTTTCTCGAGTCGGCCGAGCTGCGTCGCCACCGTGGTCTGGGCGAGCTCCCGTCCCTCGTCGGACAGAAACTCCTTCACCTGGGCGACGCTCGAGCTGGGCCGGGACCACAGCGCGCGCATGAAGGCGAGCTGGACGTCGCTGAGCTGTTCCATGACGACATGTGTAGTTCTACGCTTGTCGCCGAGTCAACTACATTCGTAGTTCTCTCCAGCCAGATCCTCGGCCAGCCGCACCAGCTCGGGCGGGAACGGTGATTCGAAGCGAAGCCGGCCACCCTCGGGGTGCTCGAAGCCAAGCACGGCGGCATGCAAGGCGTGGCGGCCGAGCGACTCCGCGAGCGCCCGCGACTGCGGATCCTTCGGGCGCCGGCCGTAAAGAGGATCGGCGAAGATCGGGTGGCCGACATGCCGCGCGTGCATGCGGATTTGGTGGGTGCGCCCGGTCTCGAGCTCGAAGCGGGCGATCGCGGCTCGATCGGCGAGCGTCTCGATCACGGTCATGGTCGTGATCGCCCGGCGCTCCCCGTGCTCGGGCGAGAAGCGGCGACGATCCACCGGGTCGCGGCCGTGCAGGGTCTCGATGCGGCGCTGCGAGAAGCTCGGCACGCCGAGCACGACGCCGAGGTAGGCGCGCTCGATCGAGTGTGTGCGAAATTGCTGGGCGAGGTGGGTGAGCGCGGCGGCGGTCTTGGCCACGACCAGCAGGCCGCTGGTGTCGCGATCGAGGCGATGCACGATGCCCGGCCGCTCGGGATCGTTGCCGGGCAGCGTGGGCAGATCCTCGCGCGCCGCTCCGAGGTGGTGAAGGACGGCGTTGACCAGCGTGCCGCCGGAGTGCCCGGCGCCCGCGTGCACGACCATCCCGGCCGGTTTGTCGACGATCAGCAGCGCCGTGTCTTCGTGCACGATCGTGAGCGGAATCGGCTCAGGCCGCGCGTGGGCGAGCGGGGGCGGGGCGATCAGCTCGAGCTCGACGGTGCAGGGTCGCGCGAGCTCGAGCGAGGCCTTGACCGGCTTGCCGTCGATCCGCACCTGCCCGGCCGCGAAGCTGCGGGCCAGCTGCGAGCGGGTGATCGGCTCGCCGCGGGCAACCAACGAATCGACCAGCGCCCGATCGAGGCGCTGGCCGATCGCAGAGTCTCCGAGCTCGATCCGCTTCGCTACCAAATGCTGGTGTCGAGGTTGCCCATCGTCTTGATCACGCGGTCGACGATGGCGCGGTCGAAGTAATTGCGGCGGAACAGCTCTTGGGTCACGCGGCTGCGAAACAGGTCGCGGCCTTCGGTGATCTCTTCGCCGAGTAGCTCGAAGAAGTTGTCGTTGGCCAGGCCCTCTTCGATCTTGGCCTTGTTGTAGAGCTGGATGTCCGAGGCGATCGCTCGGGCGAGCTGCTGCGCGCGGGCGTCGTTGTCGATGGGCGTGGCTGCCATGACGGCGAGGATGCCACAGCGCCGCGGCCCCCGCCAAGTCGCCGCAATTCCGC
>DATLLB010000699.1:0-2594 GCA_035538075.1 Enhygromyxa sp. | reverse complement strand
GCATCCGGGGCTGCTCAACGACGTGATGGTCAGCCTCGGGATCGTGGTCGCGCGGCTCGGCGATCCCGAGGCTGCGCACGCGCTGTTGACCGACGCGGCCAAGGTCGCGGCGCGGCGTGGGGACACGCGCACGCAGCTGCGCGCGGAGGTTCGGCTCGCGCGGGTGCTGGTGACCACGCCGGTCGACGAGCAAGGCGTCGCGCATCCGAGCGAGGAGGCGGTGGCCGAGGCGGACGTGATCGCTACCAGCGTGTACGACCGCGGCCGCGCGGAGGGGCTGCGCTCGAGCACCGCCCGAGCGGCTCACGTGCTCTCGCTGATCGCCGAGCGACGCGGTGACATCGACAAGGCGATCGAGCTCGAGCGCGACGCCGAACGGCTGATCCGCGCCGGGGCGGCCCCGCTCGACGGCGTGCGATCGCTGCATCACCTGGGGCTGCTACTGCGCATGCGCGGCCGCGAGTCCGAGGCCCGGGCGCTGCTCAGCGAGGCCGCGAGGGCGGTGCAGAGCCGGCTCGACGATCTGCGGGATCACGATCTGCGCGAGGGCTATCAGTCGCTGTCGGACGTCCGGCGCATCCTGGCCGACGGCGGCCGGTACTGAAGCTGGTTGCGCGCTGGGGGGCGTGCGCGGATGATCCTGCAATGAGCAGGGCCGCCAAGAAGAAAGTCGCCAAGAAGAAGGTCGCGAAAAAGAAAGTGGCCAAGAAGAAGGTGGCGGCGAAGAAGAAGCCGGCGGCGAAGAAGAAGCTGGCGGCGAAGAAGAAGGTGGCGAAGAAGAAGGTCGCCAAGAAGAAGGTCGCCAAGAAGCAGGCCACCAAGAAGAAGGCCACCAAGAAGAAGGCCACCAAGAAGGCGGCCACCAAGAAGGCGGCCACCAAGAAGAAGGCCAGCAAGAAGGCGGCCACCAAGAAACCGACGGCGCCGGGCCAGTTCAAGATCCGCCCCAAGCTCGACGTCCCCGATTTCATCCTCGAGCCGTTCCAGACCCGCTTCCCGATCGTCGGCGACGGCTTCTCGCTGGAGGTGGTTCGGATCACCAACTTCGAGTGGGGCGGAGGTCTCGGGGCCCATTGCCGGCTGCGCGTGGGCAAGGCGATCGAGGAGGCCCAGCTGTGGCTGCTCGGCACCGAGCAGATGGACTCCAACTGGGACGAGGTCATCGACACGTTCGATCGCTGGTGCGCGCGTGTGCGATCGATGTCCGCCGAATCGATCGCTAAGCTGGGCATCGAGGGCCTCGAGCCATGGGCCGAGCTCGAGCCCGAGGAACTCGAGCGTCGCTATGTCGAGTACCTCGCACGTGTGCGGCCCGAGACGCCCGAGCAGACCGAGCAGCGACGCCGCGCCGCGCTCGAGCAGGCCTACGCCGGGTTCCCGCGGCTCGCCGAGCACGTGCAGGCGGTCTGGGGCCTGCCGCTGCCGCGCACGCTCGCGGTCTATCACGCGTTCCACCGCGCGATCGCTTCGTTCCCCAACGCGGTGCGCGAGGCGTCGAATACCTGGTCGGGTGGGATCCTCGACCGGCTCGCGCCGCATGGTTGGGACCTGCAGCTGCGCCCCGGCATCGACGAGCGCGTGCACACCCGCTTCCGCCAGGACCCGCCCGAGATGCTGAGCTTCGCGTGGGGCAACAGCGACGGGCTGCACTTCGGGCTGTGGTACGACACCGCCGAAGAGGCGATCGCGGTGGTCTCGAACTACGCCCGCGACAGCGCGGAGACGTGGGTCACCGGCGATCATCCGCTCTCGGTCTGCCGCCAGCAGTGGGCCTACGACGAGCCGCCGCAGGGCGAGACCGGCTTCGGCACGCGCCTCTACCTCGAAGAGCTCGAGTGGTTCGAGGCCGAAGAGCGGCGCGTGGCGAGCAACACCGCCGGAGACGAGCTGGCTCGCCGACCGGCGCTGCTCGGCGGGCCCGGCAGCATTCCCGTCGCCGAGCTGCCGCTGGACATCGAGGGACGCATCGAGGCGTATCGCGAGGATCCCGAGGTCACGCGCGGCTGGATGGCCGAGGCCCGCGAGGCGCTCGCCGCCGGCGATCCTGCGATGGCGCTGGCGCTCGGTCGCGAGCTGCATTGGTTCGATCACGACAGGTACCGCGAGCAGGCCGGCGCGCTGTTGCTGGCCGCTTATGAAGCGCTCGGCCGCACGACCCACGCAGGCATCTTGCGGGCCCACCTCGCGCATCGCGACGAGCCGACGGTCGACGTCTACGAGCCCCCGCCCGAAGAAGGCGAGGAGTGAGCCACTCACTCCAAGCCGCGCTTCACAGTCACGGCGAAGCCCGCCTCGATCACCTGCTCGCTGCGTGGCAGGCCAGCCGCCAGCCCGAGATAGCGCGCTCGATCGCCGAGCTCGGAGCAGCGCTCGGTCCGAGCCTCTCCGCCGATCCTCACGACCTCGATGCTTGGCACGCGCAAGCCAGCGCCGCCCCGGCCCGGATCCGTGGCGAGCTGCTCGACCGGCTCGACAAGACCGACTGGAAGAAGGCGCTCGCTCAGCTCGAGGTCATCGCCGGCTGGCCCGCCGATCCCCGCACCGTCGACGCCCTGCTCGCGCTGATCGAACGAGCCCCGTACCGCAGCCACCCC
>DATLLB010000698.1:0-7619 GCA_035538075.1 Enhygromyxa sp. | reverse complement strand
GCTGTGTTGGTCACGCGGCGAGCGGTCGCCAGCGCTGCGGCGGGCGGCGACGATCGGTCCGCTCGCGCTGGCCGTGTTCGCGCTGGTGGTCGCGCCCGACTATCGCGAAGGGTTCTCGCGTGCGTTCGAACAGCAGGGGGTCGACGACTCGGCGACCGCGACGCGGATGCTCGAGGACTTCAACCCGCTGCTGCTCGACGCTCAGCTCGTGACCCCGGTGTGGGCGGTCGCGTGCGTGCTCGCGCTGGTGCTCGCCGTCGGCCTGCGCCTGCGCTCGCCCGCGACGAGCCGCTCGCCGATGCGAGCGCTGCGAGTGCTGGCGCCGCTGGCCTGCGCGTACTTGCTCCCGGCTGCGTTCCTGGGCCTCGCCGCGGGCGAGTTGGTCGGCAGCAGCTATCCGTCGGGCTTCATCAACCATCACTGGGAGCTGGTGTTCACCGCGATCTTCGTCGGGCTCGCGCTCGCGTCGTTGGTGCGCTCGCTCGAGCGGCTGCGGCCGTGGAGCGGCCGCTGGGTGTGGTTGGTGCCGACGGTGCTGAGCGCGGCGGCGCTGCTGCTGGCCGCGCGCGCGCGCGAGGGCTGGCGCATGGCCACGGGTGCGCGTGTGCTCGAGCGCGAGTTGATCGCGCTCGACCATAGCTTTGCGAGCCTGCCCGAGCACGATCTGCTGGTCGTCGCGCCGCGTGTGCTGCCGCCGATGACCGACGCGCCCACGCAGTGGGACCCGCTCGAGGTCGTGTTCCCGGTCGGGTTCTACGAGCATGCGCTGCGCGAGCGCGGGCTCGAGCCGGGGCTGGTCGTCAGCCTCGATCGGCTGCCGACGACGCAGCCGGGCGAGCGGATCCTTCTTTATGTCGGCTCGAGCTTGCGCAGCTTTCAGCCGCACGAGATCGCGGCCGGCGTGGTGCCCGACTCGCTCGAGCGGCCGGAGCTTTCGCGGCTGCGGCACGGGTGGGCGCTCGAGCCCGTGCATGAATTCGCGATCCCCACCGAGCAGCACGAGGCCATCAGCCTGCGACTCGGGGCCGATCGCAGGGAGTCGATCGAGCTGGGCTTTTACTGGATGCGACGGCAGCGGTGATCGATCACCACTTGCCGATCACGCCGGGCTCGACGACCGGCCACTCGTCGCGATCGATGCGCGCCTGCACCTCCTCTTGCGAGTCGCGCGGCGCGAGCTTGGTGTTGGGGATCGAGCCCGACCACAAGCCGCCTTCTTCGATGCTGATGAGCACGTTCACCGGCGGCTCGATCCAGCGATCGTGGACGATCAGCAAGCGTGGATCGGTGGTGAAGTCGGCCAGGAACGCGCCGTCGGGCGCGTCGTCGTCCTCGTCGTCGGCGCGCAGCGGATGGCCCTGCTCGTCGACCTCGCAGGTGCTGTAGCCGACGTCGCCGCCGCCGTAGATGCGCCGGCGAGGCTTGCCGCAGTCGATGTACCAGCGACAGTTGAGCTCGCCTTCGTTGGGCTCGATGAAGATCTCGCAGCGCTCGCCGAGCTTCAGGCCGGCGAGCTTCTCGGGACCGGTGATCTCGCCCGTGTAGCGAAACACGCCCGCGAGCGCCGGGGTTGCGGGTGCGAGCGTCGGCTCGGGCAACGGCGGCTCGGGCAACGCGGGCTCCTCGTACGTGGGCACGGGCGCCGCTTCCCGCGGGATCGGCTCGATCGGCGGCGCGCGGCGGACATCGACCTGCTGCTCCGTGTTGTCGACGTCGGCGAGGATTCCCGCCACGCACGTGCCGATCACCACCATGAAGGTGACCGCGACGATCAGCGTGCGACCGGGGTTTGCCGGCTTGGGCTGAACTTGCGCCTGCGCCTGCGCCTGGCGCTGGGCCGCCACGGCTGCCCAGTCGGGCATCGGTCGCGCGGACGCGGGCTTGGGCGCCGAGGTCTGCGGCTCGAAGATCGACGCCACGTACTCTTCGATCTCCTCGCTGTCCTCGTCGTCTTCGTGGTCCTCCTCCTCGTCATCGTCGCCCTGCGCGTTGGTCCAGGCCGTGCCCATGCGATCGGCGCTGTGATCCTTGCGAGCCGAGCGCGGGGCCTGCCAGCTGTCGATGCCACGCATCAGCTGCTCGAAGTCGATCGCCGCCTCGACGGCCGACTTGTAGCCGTCGACCCCGGCCCCGAGCATGCGATCGAGCAGACGACCGAGCGGGCCAGGCACCTGCGCACGGACATGCTCGCGCTGATCTTCGAGCGGCTGCTCGCCGATCCAGTCGGCAGTCGCCGCATAGTGGAAGACCACCGCGAGCTGCCGCAGATCGCTGGCCGGGGCGCGGCGCTCCTGCGTCGGCTTCTCGCTCATGAAGCTGTCGGCGAGGTGGCTGGCCTGCGCGTTGACCTGGGTGGCCCACTCGAAGCCGAACAGCACGACCTCGCCCTTGCGGCGAAAGCCGATCTTGCCCGCGTGAATGTGGCCGTGGACGATCGCCGGCATCGCGCGGTGAGCCTTGCTGACGCCGGTGAGCAGATCGCCGATCAGCTCGAGCAGCGCCGCCTGCTGGAGCGGGCCGCCACGCGAGACCACGGTGTCGAGCGTGCCGCCCTCGAGCCAATCCATGATCACGTACGCGCGCCGATCGCTGTGTGTGCCGACGTCGTGAATCTTGACCAGGCCGCGCCCGCCGAGGTCGGCGAACAAGCGGCTGCCCTCGATGAAGCGATCGACCGCGGCCGGGTCACTGGACTGCTCGGCGAACAGCACCGCGACGCGCTCGGCGAAGCCGTCGTCGAGCGCCTCGTACAGCTCGCCGCCGGCGATCTTGCCGTGCGCCGCGACCAGCCGATAGCGATAGGCGATCAGCAGGGCCCCGTCGCAGCTCGGACAGCGCTCGAGCGAGATGTTGTCGCCGGACGCCAAGGCGTGGCCGCAGTAGGGACAGGGGAACGCCGCCATCGCGCGACGATAGCAGGGCCGCGCCGAGCCCGGGCGCTTGCCGGCGATTGGCACCGCAGTACCATCCCGTCATGCGCATCCTGAGCTTCTCGGGCTCCCCCGCCGCGATCGGAGCGGCGTTCGGCGAGCAGTGCCGGACGGAGATCGCCGAGCTCTACGCGGCGCGTCTCCAAAACGCGGTCAGCCAGGCCAAGCAGCACGGAGGTCGCGACGTCGGTGAGCGTGCGGTGCTCGAGGTCGCACGCGCTTGCTTGGCGCCGACTCGCGCCTACCACCCCGACGGATACGCCGAGCTCGAGGGCATCGCCCGCGGCGCCAACCTTTCGATCGAGCAGGTGCTGGCGATGAACGGCCTCACCGATCTCCGCGATGTCCTCGCCTGGGGTGGCGAGCTCGAGGCGCTCGGTGGTTGCTCGGCGTTCGTGGTCGCGGGCGACTTCACGGCCAGCGGCAAATTGTTGTGCGGGCAGACCTGGGACCTCGCGACCGACAACATGCCCTACGTGCTGGCCGTCCATCGGCGACCGAGCGAGGGGCCCGAGACCTGGTGTCTGACCACGGTCGGGTGTCTGTCGCTGATCGGCCTCAACGAGCACGGCATCGCGTGCGGGACCACCAACATCCGCACCACCGACGCGCGGCCGGGCGTCACGTACCTGAGCTTGATCCACAAGGCGCTGAGCGTGCGCACGATCGACGAGGCGCGCACGGCCATCACCGACGCCGAGCGGGCTGGGGCGCACTTTTATTACCTCGCGGACGCGGCGGGTTGCGGGCTCGCGATCGAGTGCACGCCGACCGACGCCGACGTGGTCGAGATCGAGGTCGGTGCCTATGTCCACACCAACCACTGCCTGCTCCCGGCTCACCAGGCGATCGAGGGCAACACGCCGTCGGCGTCCTCGCACGCGCGGCAGGATCGGCTCGAGCATCTGATCGCGGACGATTGTGGCAGCGCCGATCTCGACGCGGCGAAGCGGTGGTTGAGCGATCGCGAGAACGGTGAGAACGCGATCTCGCGGACCGACTACGACGGGATCAGCAGCAACGGCGCGGTCGTGATGGAGCCCGAGACTGGGACCATTCACGTCGGGCATGGGCCGCCGCACCTGACCACCTGGGTCGATCTGCGGGCGAGCTGAGGCGCGAGCGACGTCGCTTGCGTGCGATTCGCTCGCGCGCCACGCTGCGAGCATGTCGACGATCAGGCATGTCGTAGCTGCGCTCGCGTTGGTTGGCTGCGTGAGCGCGACGACGGAGCTGGCCGTGCCCGAGGGTGCGCGGCTCGTCGATCTCAGCCACAGCTTCGACGAGCGCACCATCTACTGGCCGACCGCCCCCGAGCGCTTCCGGCTCGAGCCGATCGCGGTCGGCGAGACCGACGGCGGGTGGTTCTACGCGGCCTACTCGATCTGCACGCCCGAGCACGGCGGCACTCACCTCGACGCGCCACGCCACTTCGCCGCGAGCGGAGCGACGACCGACACGATCCCGCTCGAGCGGCTGGTCGCTCCGGCGGTGGTGATCGACATGAGTCGCGACGCCGCACGAGATCGCGACGCGCTGCTCGGTTCGGCGCACATCGAGAGGTTCGAGGCCGAGCATGGTCCGATCACGCCAGGGACGATCGTGCTGGTCCGCACGGACTGGTCGAAGCGCTGGCCCGACGTCGAGCAGTACCTCGGCGACGCGACGCCGGGTGAGACCTCGAACCTGCACTTTCCGGGCATCGGCGAGGACGCGGCCACGCTGCTGGTCGCTCGCGAGATCGCGGCCGTCGGCATCGACACGGCCAGCCTCGATCACGGACCCTCGCGCGATTTCCTGGCCCACCGCGTGCTGGCTGCGGCCGACATTCCGGGCTTCGAGAACCTGCACTCGCTCGCGGAACTGCCGGCGCGCGGGGCCTTGGTGATCGCGTTACCGATGAAGATCGGCGAGGGCTCGGGCGGGCCGCTGCGGGCGATCGCGATCGTGCCGTGAGGCTTGGTCCCAGGCTCCGTCAGGCCGCGTCAGGCCCCTCTCGAACCGTGCTAAGAACCGCCCATGCTCGGCGCCGACGCTGATCCCAAGCATGTCACGCTGCCCCCGCCGGAGGAGCGCGAGTGGTTGTTGGAGCAGACGGCCAAGCTGCTCGCGGCGGACGGATGGGCGGGCTACGTCCGCGCGCCGCTGCTCGAGCCGACCGCGGAGTTCTTCCCCGATCGCTGGGCGGGCGGTGAGGCGAGCGTGCGCCGGCTCTTGTTGCGGTTGCTGCGCTACGCCGGGCATCCGGAGCACGACGTCGAGGTCGTGATCCACGAGGCCGATCCGGCGCGACGCGGTGAGGTGATCGCCAAGCCGGCGCCGATGCGCGGCAGCGATCCGGTCGCGTGGTTCGTGCGTCGTGAAGGCAAGACGCTGCACTTCGCCTTGGAGGAAGACGTGCTGCGCGAGCCCGAGAATCTGGTGCCGGCGCTCGCTCGCGCGGTCGCTCATGCGCATCGCGTGATCGCCAAGCTCGAGCAGCCCGACAACCAGCGGCTCATCGATCTGACCGGCGTCGCGCTCGGCTTTGGCCTGCTGACCACCGACGCGTGTCAGCGCTTCTACGCCAAGTCGGCGGGCGGGTTTCGGGCCACGCGGGCGCAGTTTCGGCTCGGTGCGTTGTCGGTGCAGGACATGAGCTTCCTGCTCGCGCTGCAGTTCGAGGCGCGCGGGCTCGATCGTCGGACTCGCAAGCAGTCGCTCGCGCGCTTGCAGCCCAATCAGGCCGGCTTCGTGCGCGAGGCTGCGGATTGGCTGGCGCGGCTCGATCCGCCGATTCGCGCTCGGCTCCGGATCCCTGGCCCCGAACAATGGCCAGCGGCTCCGGATCTGCAGAAGCTCTACGGGCCGCTCGCAGATCCGCGTCGGCCCGGGCAGTCGGCGAGCCCCGAGCAGCTGGTCGCGGGCTCGGGCGTGTTCGAGCAACAAGCCGACGAGGACGACGAGCGCGACGAGCCGCGCCGCGACATCGACAAGGGCATCCGCGACTCCAACCGCGGCAAGCCGGTGTTTCGGATCGAGCGCAGCGGCGCGCTGCGGATGGCCAAGGTGCTCGGGTTCCCGGTGCTGCTGCTCGGCGCGCTGTTCAGCCGCGGAGGAAACTTCGGCATCGAGATCCCGACCGAGTACGTGATGCCGACCGCGCTCGTGCTCGCGGTCGCCGGGCTCGCGATCGGCAGCCTGTTCACCGATCGCCGCTGCTCCGAGCCCAAGTGCGGCAGCAAGCTGCGTGAGCAGGACGAGGTCTGTCCGCTGTGCGGCGGCGTGGTGATGGGCGTGATCCATCACCCCCGCGAGCGACTCGGCGCCGAGGAGGAGCTGGTCCGCACCCGCAAGGTGAGCGCCGAAGGGTTGGTGGTCGGCTGGACCGATCCGGACGAGGACGAGGACGACGAAGAAGCAGACGACGAGGTCGAGGAACAGCAGCCCCAGCCGCTCACGCGCGCGTCTTGAGATCGCATGGCCGACCGCGACGTCATCCGCTTCTACTCGGTCGGCGACGAGTTCGGCGAGTTCTCCAACTTCGCCGCCTACCCGATCACGCTCGGCGGCAAGCGTTGGCCGACCTCCGAGCACTACTTTCAGGCGCACAAGTTCAGCGATCCGCAGCTGCGCGAGAAGATTCGCAAGGCCAAGACGCCGATGATCGCCGCGCGCCTGGGCCGAGATCGATCCGCTCCGCTGCGCCGCGACTGGGAGTCGGTCAAGGTCCAGGTCATGACCGAGGCGGTCCTGGCCAAGTTCACGCAGCACGACGATCTACGCACGCTGCTGCTCGAGACCGGCGACGCCAAGCTGATCGAGCACACCGACAACGACGCTTATTGGGGTGACGGCGGTGACGGTTCGGGCAAGAACATGCTCGGCATCGTGCTGATGCGGGTCCGCGAGCGGCTGCGCGGCGGTTAGGCGACTCGGCTACCATCGCGGCGAATGACCGACATCTACTTTGGCAACGTGATGGCGGCTCCGCTCTCGCCGGTTGCGACGGGCGACACGCGTGCAGACGAAGCGATCCGCCAGCTGCAGTCGTGGCCGATGTCCCCGTACACGCCGGTCGCTCGCCCGGGCGGGAACGACTACGACGCGGCCGTCGCGATCGCAGAGTCGGTCGGCCCCGAGAGGCTGCTCGCGCTGCTCGACGATGCCGCGATCGAGGCTGGCGTGAGCCGCTGGAGTGACGAACATCTGCAGTCGCTGAAGGCCGGCGACCGCAAGAAATTTCGCGCCCACTACGAAGCCGTGCTGGAGGCGCTCGCGGTTCGCAAGGCGTACCTGCACTGGTTGATCGGAGCGGTGTGCAACAGCGAAGGCGGGCTCGCGCGTGCGCTCGAGATCCTCGAGCACGGACCCACGAACGCGCGCCTGGTCGTCGCCGACACGCTGTGGCGCAACCTCGAGCGCGACGAAGATCGGCGCCGCTTCGCCGACGCGCTCGACCTGCGCGCGTGGGACGGCGAGGACGCCGAGCTCGAGCGCGTGTATCGGCTCGGCGTCGGAGCGCTCGCGGAGCTCGATCCGCTCGAGACCTACGATCGCTACGTCGATCTGCTCGTCGCTGGCGAGTACGGATCGCCCGCGCACAACCGCTGCGAGGCGCTGTTCTACGGGCTGCTCGCCTGCGCTGCTTCGGCGCCCGAAGACGAGCAACGAGACGCGCTCGACCCACGCTGGACCGCCGCCGCGCTG
>DATLLB010000697.1:0-3092 GCA_035538075.1 Enhygromyxa sp. | reverse complement strand
CTCGTGCAACGCGCGAGCGATGGCATGACGCAAGAGGTGCTCGCGGCCCGTAGCGGTGTGTCGGCCGACACGATCCGCAGGCTCGAGCACGGGTCGTTCTCGCCAGCGAAAACGACGACGACGACCCTTTCGTGAGCGGCTTGACTCCCCACGACGCCCCAGGCGACGCTCGCGCTCCATGCCGAGCTGGACCGAGATCCAAGAGTACGCACGCTCCCAGTACATGATGACCCGCGACGAGGAGGACTGGTTCTCCATCACGTTCGGGTACGAGGACGGGCGCTCGCAGCTGATCCGCTGCCGTCGCTTCACTGCCTACGACGAGGAGTGGATCGAGTTCGTCAGCGTGATCTGCAAGTTCGAAGAGCTGGCGCCCAAGGTCGCGCTCAAGAAGAACTTCAAGCTGCCGATCGGCGCGATCGCGTTGGACGACGACAACGACTACGTGCTGATCCACAACGCTCCGCTCGCGACCATGGACCTCGAGGAGTTCGTGCGGCCGCTGCATGCGATCGCTCGGATCGCCGACTCGATCGAAGAAGAGCACTCCGGCGCCGACGAGTGGTGATTTGAAAGGGCCCCCGTATTCGCGGGGGCCCTCATTCGCGCTCACACCGGAGCGTCGTAGCCAAAAATATCGCGCTCGAGCCGATCGGCTGACGCCGCAACTTGGTAGGCGAGCGCAGCGATCTCGGTGTTGGTCATCCGCCCGAGCGGCATGAAGCCCTGCGTGACGATCTCCGGCAGATCGTTGGGCCCCTTCACCAGGGCGACCCGTGCGTAGCTCGGCCGCGCCGTGGTCGCGAGCAGCTTCTCCGGATCGACCACCCCGCTCAGCTCACCGACGATCGCCTCGGCCCCGATCAGCTCCTTGCCCTCGGAGAACTCCTCGGCGCTCTGCGTGGTGAACAGGCGCACGATGTGGTGGCGGCGATTGGGCATCGGGACGTCGAGCTCGTACCACGCGTCGCACTCGCGCCAGCGCAGGGCCGACAGCAGCTCGACCAGCGTGGCGACCCGCTCGGCGAGCGAGGCCTTGCTGCCCGAGAGCGAGGCCGCCGCTCCGGTGGTCGAGCTCGGCAGCTCGGGCACGGGCGTGTCGGTCAGCATGTAGCGGGCGATCAGATCGTCGAGATCGGTGTCGGTGTCGGGGTTGGTCTGCAGGAACGCGACCGCACGATCGATCGTCACCGGTCGCCCCCAGCCGACCACCATCGGTCGCCCACCCAGCGCGTCACGCCACGTGCGAGCGAACGCGCCGGTGTAGCAGGCCCCGAACACGACGAGCTTGAGCCCGGCCGACACGCGCGCGGCCTCGACATCGGCGGGCCGGACCAGGCTGCCGTCGCAGCACTCGATCGCGCCGTCGTCATGCCCGTGCGCGCTCCAATAGAAGCCCGCGGGGATCAGGCCCGGGACCTGCTCGCCCTCGCCGTAGATCGTCTGCAGAAAGTCTTCGCGCGTGGCCTGGGGATCGACGACCACCGTGTAGCCAGCGTTGCGCAGGACCTCGATGTCGTCGTCGATCTCGGCCCGCTCGCGCGCCAGCATGTCCTGATCGATCTGCCGCGCCTTCTTGAGGCCGAACAAGAACAAGAAGGTCTTGCCGTCGCCGATGCCCGACTTGGTCGGCGCAAACACGACGCGCACGGTTGGATCGTCCGCGCGCCCGTCCGGGCCCCAGCGCTTGGGGTTGGTCTTCTTGCCCCATCCAGTCGACTCCGCAGGCGCGGGCGCGCTGCTGCTCGGGGTCGCGTCGAGGGTCGCACCCGCGACATCCGACGGCGTCGCGCCGACCGGCGGCTCTGCTGCGGGCGTGGGCGTGGCCTCGGCCCCCGCTTGGCGAGCGGCGATCCGTTGACGGGCTGCCTCGAGCGCCCGCTTGCGACCGGCATTGTAGTCGTAGGTCGTGATCTGCCCGGCCGAGCGCGCGGCGGCGAGTCGATCGGTCTCGGCCACGAACTCGGGATCCTCGAGGGGATTGTCGTTCTCCATCGCGCCGAGCGTAACAGGTTGGCCTCAACCGGGGACCAGGGTGAACGGATAGCTGACCGTGACCCGGCCCCCACCGCGGGGCTCGGGGAACGTCCACGTGGCGATCGCCTCGGCGATGCACTTCGGGACCTCGGGATCGGCAAAACCGTTCAGGTCCTTCGCGGTCGATTGCTCGACCTTGCCCGTGGGACCGATCGTGAACTCGATCGCGATCTTGCCTGCGAGCGCGGGATCCTTGGCCAGCCCGAGCTCGTAGCACTGGCGGATCTCGTTCATGTGGCGATGGACGATCCTGCGGATCACATCCCGATCCATCGTGCCGACCATCGGCTCGCTGACCTCCACCGTCGGCACCGTGCCGGGTTGCGTGACGGGATCGCTGGGCCGGATCACATGGCCGCCCTCGCTCGCAGGGTCCTCGTGTGGCTCGTTGGCGAGGATCGGCTCGGGCTCGACCGGCGGCGCCGCGGCGGGCTCGGGCTCGGGCTCGAGCTCGACCGATCGAGCGCTCACGTCCATGGTCGGCGGCGGCTCGACGTAAATCGTCTGCACGCACCCGAGCAGCAGCGCCCCAACCACGCTGGCTCGCAGCTTTCGAAAGGTCACGCTGATCCTCGCCCCCGCGCCCGGCTCGCGCCGGATCGCATGCTGCCACTCGTCCTGCATCGCATCGGGCATCAACACCAGGCTACCCGGCTGCAGGCGAAACTCGACGACATGCTCGCGCGCCTGCTTGCGCCGAAACATCAGCGAGCGCGGCGAGCCGAGCGAGAGGATCACGACGCCGGTGCCCGGCTCGAGATCCTCGCGCGCGTCGGCATGAAAGCCCATCGACGACTCGCCATCGACATAGTAGTTGAGCAGACAATTATCCGGCTCGAACCCGACCGTCTCGTGCACGGCCGCGAGCGTGGGCACCAGCGCCGGGTGCATCGGTCGGCGCGGGTAGGTCAGCTGCGAGTAGTCGTAGGTCGTGATCTGCCCGGCCGAGCGCGCGGCGGCGAGTCGATCGGTCTCGGCCACGAACTCGGGATCCTCGAGGGGATTGTCGTTCTCCATCGCGCCGAGCGTAACAGGTTGGCCTCAACCGGGGACCA
>DATLLB010000696.1:0-8503 GCA_035538075.1 Enhygromyxa sp. | reverse complement strand
TCGAGCCGTTCTTCACCACGCGCAGCGCAGGCGAGGGGACTGGGCTCGGGCTCGCGATCTCGCAGGGCCTCGCCGAGAGCATGGATGGCTCGCTCGAATATGTCGGCGATGATGGCGGCGCGGTGTTTCGCTTGCGGCTGCATTGAAGAGTGGAAACATGCCAAGTCACGCGCGTGCACGGTCGATTGATCCGATGCCGAAGCGCGCAGCTGTTAGGGTGCACGCGCAATGGATGACGCATTCATCGGAACCATCATGATGTTCGGTGGCACCTTCGCGCCGAAGAAATGGGCCCTCTGCAATGGTCAGCTGCTGGCGATCTCGCAGAACAGCGCGCTGTTCTCGATCCTCGGCACGACCTACGGCGGCGACGGGCAGACCACGTTCGCGCTGCCCAATCTGCAGAGCCGGTTCCCGATCAGCGCCGGGCAGGGTCCGGGGCTCTCGAACCGCATGCTCGGCGAGGCCGGCGGCCGCGAGTCCGTCACGCTCACGATCAACAACATGCCGGCTCACAACCATGCGATCGCCTGCAAGTCGGACGGTGGCAACAGCAACTCGCCGACCAACAACTTTCAGGCCGGCGACAACGACCCGACGGCCACTCCGTTCGCCGCGGGCAAGCACGACTCGACCATGGATCCCAACGCGCTGACGATGGTCGGCAGCTCGCAGCCGGTCAGCACCGAGTCGCCGTACCTGGTCGTCAACTTCATCATCTGCACCGACGGCATCTACCCGAGCCGGCCCTGAGCGAACGAGGTCACGACCATGGAGACCTATATCGGAACCATCCTCATGTTCGCCGGCAACTTCGCCCCGCGGGGCTGGGCGCTGTGCGACGGTCAGATCCTCGCGATCGCGCAGAACAGCGTGCTGTTCTCGATCCTCGGCACCACCTACGGCGGCAACGGCCAGACCACCTTCGCGCTGCCCGACCTGCGCGGCCGCGGGCCCATGCACGCGGGCCAGGGTCCGGGTCTGTCCCATCGCGAGCTCGGGGAGCGCGGCGGGACCGAGTCGGTCACGCTCACGATCAACAACCTGCCAGCCCACAACCACCTGATCAACTGCAAGTCGGACGGCGGCAACAGCAACTCGCCGACCAACAACTTCATCGCCGGCGACAACAACGTGAGCGCCACGCCGTTCGCGGGCGGCAAGACCGACTCGTCGATGGATCCCCAGGCAGTGTCGTTCGTCGGTGAGAACCAGCCGGTCGCGACGATGTCGCCGTTTCAGGCGGTCAACTTCATCATCGCGGTCGAGGGCATCTACCCCGCGCCGCCCTGATCACTCGACGGGATCGACCCAGTAGAACTGCTTGTGTCCGCGCTCGCGATAGATCCGCTCGTGCAGCTCGGCCTTGCTGTAGCTGCGGTAGCGCTCCATCTCGAAGCGGTTGGCGTTGTCGTCCTCCCGCCATAGCGCCCAGACCGGCAGCTCGGCGAGGTCGACCGCGGGGTCGAAGGCGATCGCGTCGTGATCGTCGATCGCCAAGTGCTCGAACAGATCGATCAGCGCGTCGCGCCAGGGGTCGCGCGCGAGCTTGTACACGTCGACATGCTCGCGCTGGCCCTGGGCAGCGGTCGCCACGAACGGCCGCTCGCTGGCCAGCGTGGCGAAGCGCAGCTCTTCGAACCATCCGAGACCGGAGCACCACCAGCGGGTCGGCTTGGTGCCGACGCGCTCGGCGAGCTGGTCGAGATCGAGGCGCAGGCGCACCAGCGGATCGCGATCGCCGACGAAGCACGCACCGCCGAGCAGCTCGGCCAGATAGGCGTGCAGATCCACGTCGCGGACTTGCTGGCCGTCGCCGTCGCGCTCGTCGACCCAAGCGAGCGCGTCGAAGACCGCGAGCGCCGTCGCGGAGTCGAACGTCGGGCCGCCGCTCGAGCGCAGCTCGGCGGCCCAGGCTGCGGCCTGCGGCCGAGTCATGCGGTGCTCGAGCAGCGCTCGCAGGACATCAATCAATTCGCGAACCGCTCGCGCTCGCTCGAGCCTTCGCAGCGCTCGTGCTCGAGCTTCGTTCATCCGCCGTCCTCGCAGAGCAAGGTCGCGCCGCCGTCACCACAGCTGCCTGCACAGACCTCGTTCCACCAGGGCGACACGCACTCGCAGCTGGGGCTGCCGTCGCACGCGGGCGGCAGCGGGACGCAGCGACTCGACGCGCCGCTCTGCGAGGTCATGCACGCGTAGCCGTCTCCGCAGGTGCCGGCGTCGCACTCGAACGGCAGCCCTTCGCACACGCTCGGCTCGACGCACGGGCCGTAGCAGTCGCCGTTGACCGAGCGCACCAGGCCGCCCTCGCACGGCGGCGGCGGCTCGATCTCGCAGGTCACCTGGCTGATGTCGCAGCTGACCGGCGCGGGCGAGCAGGTCCCGACCAGGCACGCGGCCTCGGGCGTGAAGCCCTGCGCGTCGCAGGTCGGGGCGAAGCACTCCGGCACGTCGCAGGGCGGCTCCTCGCCGACGAGCACCACGTCGCAGGTGCAGCAGTCGTTGACCAGCACGCACTGCTCGGCGCCGTCGCACTCCCCGGTGGGGTCAGCATCTCCGTCGCCGTCGCCGGTCGGGTCACCGTCGCCATCGCCAGTCGGGTCGCCATCGCCAGTCGGGTCACCATCACCGTCACCGGTCGGGTCGCCATCGCCATCACCCGTCGGATCACCATCACCGGTCGGATCACCATCACCATCACCGTCACCGGTCGGGTCGCCATCACCATCGCCGGCCGAGGTCTCGGCCGCGTCGGTGGTTCCGCGATCATCGCCACACCCCAGCAGCGGCAGCGCAAGGCACAAACAAGTCACGATCGAAGCTCGCATGGCCAAAATCTAGCAGTTCGGCCGCCCGCTCGGCCGCGCTACCATTGCCGTCCATGCGGGACGACCCGAGCCGGACTCGCGGCGCCTCGACCCAACAAGACTCCGCGAGCGGGGGCGGTGGCGGCCGGCTGCCGTGGTCGCGGGCGCTGCTGCTGCTCGCGGTCGCAGGTCCTGCGCTGTGGCTCGGCGGCGTGAAGCCCTGGGTCATGCCGATCTTCGTGCTGGTGATCGCAGGCCTGCTGGTCCGTCGCTGCTTGCGAAGCGAGTCGCCGCTGCGAGTGCCGACGCTGTGGTGGCTGGGCCTGATGATCAGCGGCGTGACGCTGCTGCAGTGGCTGCCGCTCCCGCCGGCGCTGCTCGACGCGCTCGCGCCCGGGCTCATGAACACGGTCGCCGAGCTGACGGCCGGCACCGAGCTCGAGCGCTGGAATCGGCTGTCGGTGCACCCCGGCCAGACCGGCCTCGAGCTCGCGCGGGTGCTCGCGCTGACCGGGCTGTTCGTCGCCACTGCGCAGCTGAGCTGGCGCCTGGTCGCGGCCTACGTGTCGCTGACCGGCACGCTCGTGGCGCTGATCGGGCTCGGGCACAAGCTCGCCGGCGCCACGGCGATCTACGGGGTCTACGTGCCGCGGCAGCAGGTCGGCGCGCTCGGGCAGGAGCTCGGCTCGCCGCTGCTGACCAGCTTCGTCAACCCCAACCATCAATCGGGGCTGCTGCTGCTCGGCATGTTCGCGGCCGCTTCGATGGCGGTCGATCTGACCGACCGAGCCCGCGAGACCCGGGGTCGCGCGAACAGTCAGCGCCTCGCCGATCGGGCCTACATGGCCTGGGGTGCGCTGGCGATCCAGGCCACCGCGCTGGTGCTGTCGATGTCCCGCGCTGCGCTGCTGGCCGTGCTGATCGTCGCTCCGCTCGCGCTCGCGCTCGGCCTGCGCAAGCCCAAGGTGGTCGGCAGCGAGCCGGAGCACGCACGTCGGCGAACGCTCGGGCTGGTCGCGGTGGTCGTGACCATGCTGACGCTGGCGGCCACGCAGGGCGCGTGGGGACAGCTCGCGACCCTGCGCAACCCCGACAGCTTTCACGCCAAGCTGCGCGTCGCGATCGAGGGCGCCGAGCTGCTGCGGCTCTCGCCCGTGCTGGGGATCGGCCGCGGCTGCTTCGTCGATCTGTTCCCGCTGGTCGACAGCGAGCCCGGGCCGATCGTGTTCACGCACCTCGAGTCCACGCCGATCGCGTTCGTGGTCGAGTGGGGTCCGGCCGGGTTGGTGTTGTTGATCGGGATCGGCGTGTGGTGGTGGCGGAGCTTTCGCGCCAGTCAGAGCCTCAGCCGTCGGCTCGGGCTGTGCGGGCTGCTGGCGCTGGGCATCCAGAGCGGCGCCGACTTTTCGCTCGACTACCTCGGCGTCGCGGCACCGGCCGCAGCGCTGGCGGGGGCGCTCGGGGCCTCGAAGGCCGGGCGCTCGTGGTCTTCGCGACCGGTGATCGCGGCCACGATCGCGGGCCTGCTGGTGGCCGAGAGCGTCGCGTTGATCGCGATGCCGCACAGCTGGTCGCTGCGTCGGGCTCGCGATCGGGCGCTGCTGGCCGGCGAGGGCTCGACGGCCGACGCGCTCGCGAGCACCCCGCTCGATCCCTTCGTGCACCTCGCTCGCGCGCGCGAGCATGCGGCGAGCGGCGATTGGCAAGCGGCGCGGCAGCGGGCCGAGGTGGCCGCGAGGCTGCGGCCGGCCTCGATCGACGCGCACCTGATCGCCGCCGTGGCGGCGGCCGAGGTGGGTGCGCCGCTCGGCGAGCTCGAGCATCTCCAGCGCGGGCTCGAGGCCCTGCGCGAGCCGGTCCCCGAGGCCTTGCTGACGTGGTTGCTCGCGCGCTTTCCTGCGCCGGAGCAGCTCGGCCAGATCGCGCCGAGCGGCGATGCAGCCTGGGCCGCGCTCGCCCACGCCGTCGCCGACGAGTCGCCGACCCACGCACGCGCGCTCGCGTCGGCCCGCACTCGCACGCACCCCGAGGATCCCGAGCCGCTGCGCATCCAGACCGAGCTCGCGCTCGCGAGCAAGAACTACGGGCTCGCGCTCCACCACGCGCGGCTGCTCGCCCAGCTGGCGCCCAACCGCGCGATGGCCCACCGGCTGCGCGCCGAGGCTCGGTTCGCGCTCGGCACTCCCGCGCAGCTCGAGGCCGCGGTCGCCGAGCTCGAGGTCGCACGCGAGAACACGCGGCTCGACGATCCGGCGCTGGTCGACGAGCTCTTGATCAACGCGCTGCTGCGGGTCGGCGACGCGAGGTCGCTCGATCGCGCCGAGCAGCTGCTCGACGGTCTGCTCGCGCGCCGAGCCAAGCCCGACGTTCGCCGCCGTCGCGACGCCCTCGCCGAGCGCGTTCGCCAGCGCAAAGGACAATGAGCACGTGAGCGACGGACCCCAGCCACGCGGCCCCGACTCGGTCCGCCGCAGCCTCTCGTGGACCCTGTTCGGCGAGCTGAGCTTCGCGCTCTCGCAGTGGCTGAGCTACATGATCATCGCCAAGCTCGGCACGCCCGAGGCGCTCGGGCGCTACTCGCTGGGCTTCGCCGTGGCCACGCCGATCGTGATCGCGGCGAGCTTGCACCTGCGCCCGATCTACGTGGTCGACGTGCGCTCGCGCTGGGGCTTCGCCGATTTCCTGGGCCTGCGCAGCGTGCTGCTGCCGCTCGCGCTCACGCTGGTCGCCGCGGTCTGTCTGCTGCGTGGCTGGCCCTGGCAGACGGCCGTGGTCGTCATGCTGGTGGGCGTCGTGCGGGTGAGCGAGAGCGCCTCGGACATCTATTACGCCCGCGCGCAGCGAGCCGAGACCATGGATCCGATCGGGATCTCGCGGGCGCTGCGAGGGGTGTGGTCGATCGGCTTGCTCGCGCTCGGCCTCGCGCTCACCGACGACGACGTGATCGCGCTGGCGCTGGTCGCTGCGGCGATGCTGCTGCACACGCTGCTCTTCGATCGCCGCAAGGCCGCCGCGATCGAGGTGCCCGGCGATCCGACCGGCGGCTCCCTGCGTCCGCGCTTTCGTGCCGAGTCGCTCCGCAGCCTGCTGCGCGAGGCGCTGCCCGTCGGCGTGGCCGCGACCTTGCTGGCCCTGACCGCCAACATTCCCGCGTATGTGCTCGAGCAGCGCCACGGGCTCGCGGCCGTCGGCATCCTCGCCGCGGTGATGTCGATTCGACAGGTGAGCAGCGTGATCAACATGGCGCTCGGCAGCGCCGCGATCGCTCGCCTGGCCAAGCTCTCGATCGACAATGCGCGCGGATTCTGGCGGCTGCTCGGCAAGCTGCTCGCGGTCGTGCTGACGCTCAACGGCCTGGGGCTGATCGTGATCGTGCTGTTTGGCGATCTCTACCTGCGCTACGGCTACACGCCCGAGTACGAGCCCTATGTGCCGCAGCTGGTGCTGGCCTCGATCGCCGCGGTCGTGCTCGGGCTCTCCAACATCCTCTCGCAGACGCTCACGGCGCTGTCGCAGTTTCGCATGCAGCTGTGGATCAACCTCGTGGTCGTCGGAGTCGCCGCCGCGCTCAGCATGTGGTGGATACCGGCCCGCGGGCTGGACGGAGCGGTCGAGACAGCCTTGTCGGTCGCGTGTCTGCGATTCGTGATCTATGTGGCAGCGAATCTGATCTTGGGACCCCGCACAAAGGCGTGAAGCGGCCAGAAATGGGCCACTCTCCTGCGCAAGTTCGCGCGGGAGCTGGCCGCTCCCAGTTTGACTCGACGTAGACCCGCGTTAGCGTCACGGTTCCGAGGTGGAGTGATGCCCCCCGATGCCTTGAGCACAATTGTTCGAGCCCAACCCGCTGCCCGAAAATTGTTCGAGTGGATAGTCCAGTCAGGTCTCGAGCACGACCGCACGATCGTGGAGGATCTGATCGAGAATTGTGGCGTGTCGCGTCGCGCCGCGATCAATCTGCTGCGCGCCCTGGCCGACGGCGGCTACGGTGAATTCAAGGTCGGCCGCAAGGGCCACCCCAGCCGCTTCGAGTGGGCCCAGGATCCGCAGGCGCTCGCCGAGCGGGTCGGACAGCTCGCCGACGCCGACGGGCGCGATCACGATGGCGACGATGCGGACGCGGACGCGGACGGGAAGCCAAAGCCCAACGGCTTGGCGGCCGGTGAGCTCGCTGCCGAGCTATTCTCGAAGCAGGTCGAGGCGATCGGCTCGGCGGGCGACGTCCAGTTGATCGAGCACAGCTACGTGCTGCGGCCCAAGCTGCGGATCGTGTTGAAGCTGCCCGAGGATCTCAGCGCGCGCGAGGCCGAGGTGCTCGGCGAGTGGATCAAGAATTTGAGCTTCGAGCGCTGAGCAGCGGCCCGCGCTCGATCGCGTCGACGTACACGGCCCACGTGCGGCGCACGTGCACGTCGAACTGAAACTCCGCGAGGAAGCGCGCGCGCCCGGCCGCGCCCTGCTGGCGTCGCAGCTCCGGATCACGCAGCAGCGGCGCGAGCTTGTCGGCCAGCGCCGACGCGGAGCGGGCCTCGACCAGCGCGCCGCACTCGGGCGTCACCGCTTCGGGGATCCCACCCACGCCGCTCGCGACTACTGGCAAGCCAGCGCGCATGGCCTCGAGGATCGACAACGGCAAGCCTTCGCGGTGGGTCGCGAGCATGAAGATCTGCGCGTTGGCGAGTCGGGCGGGCACGTCGTCGCGGACCCCGAGCAGCGCCACGCGATCCTCGAGCTTCGCCTCGCGCAGCGCAGCCTCGACCTCGGGCCGCAGCGGTCCGTCACCGATCAGCTCGCAAGTCCAGTCGAGCGCACGCAGGCGCGCGAGCGCAGCCACGACCGTGAGGGGATCCTTCGGGATCTCGAGCCGCGCGACCATGATCAGGCGTGGGGGCGAGCGCTCGGGCTGGGCGAGCAAAGCCGGCTCGATGTCGGGCAACGCGTTGTGCACGACCGCGATCCGATCCGAGCTCATCACGCGGTGCTCGAGCGCGATGCGACGATCGTGCTCCGAGACCGCGATCAGCCGTCGCGCCAGCGGAGCGGCCCCGGTCTCGGCCAGGCGGATCAAGTGCTGCCGCAGCGACAGCCGGCCGGGCGTGAGCAGCCAGCCGTGCGCCGTGACGACCACCGGCACGCGCAGCCCGAGCCCGAGCACGCGCCCGAGGATCCCGGCCTTGGACGAGTGCGTGCTGATCAGCTCGGGCGCGAAGCGACGCAGGGCCATGAGCAGCTGCAAGGCCGCGCGCAGCTCGGCGCGCGGATCGACGTCGCGGATCATCGCGGGGATCGTCGTCACCGGCACGCCCGCCTCGCGCAGCAGCGGCGCGTGGCCGTTCGACAGCGGCACGTCGATGCGCTCGCGCTCGGGCGTCGCCTCCTGCGGCACGTCGCTCGGCTCCGCGTCGCCGTAGAACTGCGTGCACCAGCGCCGATACACGCCGATCGGCCCGTCGCCCTTGGCCAGGGTCGGCCGCGTCAGGTAGCGCTTGTTCTCCCAGATCGGGAAGTCCTTGGCGAAGTCCTCGACGTACGCGCGGTAGAACAGATCGGCGAGTTCCTCGGTGAACACCGGATCGTCGGTTGCGACCACGTGCACGATCCCGCGGATGTCGATGTGGCACTCGTCGACCGGCGTCGCGTACAGCCGCTGTCGCGCCCGCACGTCGACGTTGCGCACGTGGGTGTGCACGATCACC
>DATLLB010000695.1:0-7217 GCA_035538075.1 Enhygromyxa sp. | reverse complement strand
GTTCCGCACGGCCCGCCCGACGTGTTCGGCGTCTACTGGGAGTGCGAGCGCTGCAACGGGCGGGTGGTCGAGCTGTGCCCGGCGGGCGTGGACGATCCGCGGCCCGGTGGCTGCCTCAACTGCGGGGCGTCCGTCGACGCGAGCGGCCGCTGCCCGGAGTGCGGGGTCGATCGCGCCCAGCTGATCGCGCGCGTGCACGCCCACTGCGGGGCGCCGCCGCGGCTCGAGACCATCAGCGAGCTGGCCGAGCAGGGGCTGTTTCGCGTGGCCTTCAACGCGGTCGATCTGCGGCTCGAGCAGCGGCTCGACGAGTCGCGGACGCTGGTCGAAAAAGCCAAGCTGCTGATCGAGGTGCAGCGGGCCGCGAAGGCGGTGCCGTTGCTGCACCGCGCGATCGAGCTCGAGGTCGACGACCCGGGCGTCGAGATCAACCTCGGCCGTGCGCTGGCCGGGTGCGGTCGCCATGAAGAGGCGATTCGCGTGTACGAGCGCGTGCTCGCGCGCGAGACCGACCCGACCCGTCGCGCGGTCACGCTGAGCAACATCGGCGGCTGCCTCAGCGCGCTGGGGCACGCGCGTGAGGCCGAGGACTACCACCGCCGCGCGGTCGAGGCTGATCCCGAGCACCTCGGTCCGCGCTGGAACCTGTTCGCCAACCTGTTTCGCAACGAGCGCTACGAAGCCGCGCTCGAGGTGGTCGAGCAGACCATGGCGTTGCCGTTCCTCGAGCAGGACGAGCGCGAGAACCTGCAGGCCTACCGGGCCGAGGTGTTGATCGCTCTGTGTCGCTATCGCGACGCGCTCGCGGCCATCGATCTGAGCCTGGCCAGCGATCCGGACGAGATCAATCGGCTGATCGCGCGGGCGCGGATCTTGATTCACCTCGACGCGCGGGACTCGGCGCGGGCCTGCATCGCGCGGATCTCCACGCTCGATCGCAACAGCAAAGCCGCCCAGCATCTGCTGCAGCGGCTCGATCGCCGGGCCGCGCCCAACTCAAAGAACTGAAATCGGCCCGTGAGGGCCGAGCAGGTGGTGAGGGGTCCCCGATGTGGCTTGGCCACGGTGGGGAGCGGGACCGGCTACGGTCCCGCTATCAAACCTAGATGAGTTGGGCACGCTGCGCGTGTCCAACTCAGAGCTCGTCGAGGTCCTCACCCGCGGCCTCGGGCTGGTAACGCAGCCCGAGCACGCGGATCCTGGCCACTCGCCCGTCGGGCAGGGGCCAGTCGATCTCGCTGCCGACCGAGAGCCCGAGCAGCGCGCTGCCGATCGGTGCGAGCACCGAGACGCGGCCCGCTTCTCCGGCGTCCTCGGGATAGACGAGCGTCAGCTCGAACTCGCGACCGCTGCGACACTCCTGCAGGTGCACGGTCGAGTTCATCGACACGACGTCGGTCGGCAACGCGGTCGGCTCGACGACCTCGGCCCGGTCGAGCTCCTCCTCGAGGGCGTCGGCAGCGTCGGTGTCGCGCACGGCCGGCGAGCTCAGGAGGCGACGGAGGCGCGTGTTGTCGAGCTGGGTGATGACGATGGGTGGGGGCTGAAGCACGACGGTCCTTGTTGGCTCTGAAAGATGGCTCTGAAAGTTGGATCTGCAGACGTGGAAAAAGGCCCGTCGCAGGACGGGCCTTTCCGACAGTGTGGCCCGGTCGGGCTCAGCCGTCCAGCGACTCGACCCCGAGCGTGCGCGCAGTCTTCGAGCTCTCGACGCTGTCGGCGTCGGGGAAGCTGCCGAGCACCATGTCGCCGAGGTGGCGAGTCACGCCCATCCAGTAGCGCTCGTTCTTGAAGTGATGCAGTCGGTGGAACCGCCACTGCCGCTTGTAAAACCAGCCCTTCGGCCGATAGCTGGTGTGCGTGAGAAAGTGGATCCACTCGTAGTAGAGCGCGATCGCGGCGGTCACGATCATCGCGGTGGCCCACACGCCGGGGCTCGACGTGATCTGGCGAAAGAGCAGCGCGGCGCTCGACAGACCGATGATCATCGCCGGCAGCGGCATGAGGATGAAGCGCAGATCCCAGGGATCGCGGTGGTGGAGCCGGTGATAGCGGGCGGCGTGATAATCCCAGCGAATGCCCAGCACCGTGCGCGGCTTGTGGTGCAGCACGAACACGTGGATCAGCCACTCGGCGAACGGATGCAGGGCGACGATCGCGACGATCGGGATTAGATCGCGGGGCCCCCAATCGCCGCGACCGATCAAGACCACGCGGTAGCCGATCCACGCGAGCAAGTGTGCGATCAGGAATTTGGGCGGCAGCTCGCGCATGAACAGCGCGAAGGCGCGGCCGAGGCTCATGTCGGGCTCGCGGGCGTAACGGGCTTTGGACTCGATCATTGGCGTGGCTCCGAAGTCGTGGGTTGGTCGAGGCTGTCGAGCAATTCGAGCGCGGCGAGGATGCCGTCGCTGCCGCGCTGCACGATCGCGCTGGCGTGCGTGCGGGCCTGCTCGGGCTCGCGTGTAGCGATGGCGTCGACCAGCGCGGCGCAGCGATCGACCTGTCGCAGCTCGTCGGCCAGCGCGATGATCAGCGCCTCGCGGACCTGCTCGTAGGTGTGGCGCAGCGTGTTGAAGGCCAGGCGATAGGCGATGTTGTCGGCGCCCTGGACCAGCAGATCCCAGAGCTCGAGCGAGAGCAGCTGGAGGCGCTCGAGCTGCTCGGGCTCGGCGGCCGCCGCCTCGCGCATGTCGTGGACCAGATCGCGCAGCATGGCCACGAGCGACGCGTCGGCTCGCAGCGCACACAGGCGAGCGATGTCCGGGCCCAAGGCCGCGCGCATCTCCATGATCGATCGCGCGACGTGACGGTTGGGCTCGCCGCTCGGCGAGATCAGCAGGCGCGTGAGCAGCTCGAGGCCGGCGTGGCGGCGGTAGTCGAGCACGGTCGTGCCGCCGCCGTGGCGCTGCTCGATCAAGCCGGCTTGGGCCAAGCGCTTGAGCCCCTCGCGGATCGCCTGGCGGTTGACGCCGAGCGCCTTGGCCAGCTCGCGCTCGGGCGGCAGCGCGGCGCCGGGCTCGACCCGATGCGAGAGGATCTGCCGAGCGAGCTGATCGAAGACCGCGTCCGAGAGGGAGCTGCGGGCGACGGGCGCGAGACCCAAAGTCATTGAGCTTCGCTTATCACCGGATGATTTGATGGTCAACTGGTCTGACCAATCTTGGCGAGAACCGCGATAGATCCGCGCTGAACGCGACGGTTACGGACCAGGCCGCCCGCCCCGTCGGCCTGTGACGTTCCTGCAAAACGTCGATCCGGCTGATTGATCGCGCCGACCCAGCCTCGGAGCGTGGGTCAGCCATGCAGCAAGTGCTCGTCAACAAGAGCGGTCGTCGGGACGAGTTCACCAAATTTCCGCGCCTGTTCGTCCAGCTGCTGGCGCGCGAGCGAAATTTCTTGCTGGTGCTCGCGGCCGGCTTCCTGCTGGCCGGCATCGCGTACCCGTACCCGCGCGTCGCGATGTGGGTCGCGTTCTTGTTCGCGGGCTATGCCGTGGTCGCCAACGACAGCATTCAGACGATCGGGACCTTCATCGCCTCGAACAAGCAGCGACCGTGGTGGGTGCTGTGGCTGTTCATCGGTGGGCTGATGGTGGCGACGCTGGGTGTCGGCTGGGTGCTCAACCATGGCGACGTCAGCTGGGGGCGGCTGTCGAGCAAGGGCTTCGCCGAGGCGCCGCAGCAGTTCGCGTTCCTGCAGGTCGCCGGGCCGCTGTTCTTGCTGATCCTGACGCGCATGCGCATCCCGGTGTCGACGACGTTTCTGATCCTCTCGTCGTTTGCGACCAGCGCCTCGGGCATCACCGCGGTGCTGAGCAAGAGCATGACCGGCTACGTGATCGCGTTCGCGTCGTCGATCGCGGTGTGGCTGCTGCTCGGGCGGCTGATGGATCGCAAGTTCCGCGGCGAAGCCCACCCGGGCTGGTATGTCGGGCAGTGGGTCTCGACCGCGTGCCTGTGGTGCATGTGGCTGGTGCAGGACGCGGCCAACGTGGCCGTGTTTCTGCCGCGCACGCTCGAGCTCTCGCAGTTCGCGGTGCTGGTCGGCGTGCTGTTCCTCGGGCTCGCGCTGCTGTTTCGGCTGGGCGGAGACAGGATTCAGGAGATCGTCGAGGAGAAGGCGGTGGTCGTCGACGTGCGCCACGCGACGATGATCGACTTCATCTACGCGCTGGTGCTGTTCGTGTTCACGATCGGCTCGAAGATCCCGATGAGCACGACGTGGGTGTTCATTGGGCTGCTCGCCGGTCGCGAGCTGGCGATCAACCTGACCCGCGCTCGGGCCGAGCGCCGAACCATGCGCGAGGTCGGCCGGTTGATCGGCAAGGATCTGCTGTACGTGAGCTTCGGGCTGGCGGTCTCGATCGTGATCGCGGCGGCCGTGAACCCGAACATCGCGAGCGAGCTGCTCCGTTGGTGAGCGGGTCTCGCTTGCCATCATGACGAGGCAGGCGGACAGTCATGCTCGATGCGCCTGCGATCGCTGGCGCGGCTCTCGGCCGCGCAGAATTGGCTGCCGCTGCCCGTGCGGTCGCGGCTTCGTCGGTTGGAGGCGCAGGTTCGTGGCGAGCCGGCGGTGGTCGTGTACGGGCAGGCGTACCAGCACGAGCTACCCGGCGCGCCCGTGGATGGGCTCCGCGGCGAGCGGATCCTGACGGCGTTGGTGCGTGAGGGGCTGGTCGGTCGCCAGGCGGTGGTGATCCCGATGCTGGCTGCGATCGACAAGCTCCAGCGGGTGCACGCGCCCGAGTATGTCGGCGCGCTGACCAGCCCGGCGGTGATCGAGGCGACGTTCGGACTGACGCTGCCGCCCGGCTTGGCCGAGCGCGTCGTCGAGCTGCAGCGCACGATGACCGGCGGGACCATGCTGGCGGCCCGCGCCGCGCAGCAGCGGCACACGCTGGCGATCAACCTCGGCGGCGGCTTTCATCACGCGCACCGCGATCGCGGCGAGGGCTTTTGTCTGATCAACGACATCGCGGTCGCGATCGCCGAGCTGCGCAGTCGTGGCTACGCCGAGCCGATCGCGGTGATCGATCTCGACGTCCACGACGGCGACGGGACCCGCTCGCTGTTCGCCGACGATCGCTCGGTCTGGACCTTCTCGATTCACAACGCGGACTGGGGGCCGAACACGGCGGTCAGCTCGACCTCGATCGCGCTCGGGGAGGGGATTCACGACGCCGAGTATCTGCATGCGCTGCGCGAGCACCTGCCGGTCATGCTCGATCGTCATCGGCCGCGGCTGGTCTTCTATCTGGCTGGCTGCGATCCCGCGGCCGAGGATCCGCTCGGCAACTGGTCGATCTCGGAGGCCGGCATGCTCGCGCGCGATCGCCATGTGCTCGCGCAGCTGCGTGCGCGCGGGATCGAGTCGATCGTGTGGGTGCTCGGCGGTGGCTATGGCAACGACGCCTGGCGGCACAGCGCGCGTGGGTTGATCGCTGCGCTCGGCGGGCCGCAGGACGCGAAGCTGCCGTCGACCGAGGCGATCACGCTCAGCCGCTATCGGCACCTCGCGGCGGTGATGGATCCGGCGCAGCTGTCCGGTCGTGAGCCCGGCGAGCTGCGCTTCGAAGAGGCCGATCTGTTTGGTGGCCCCCACGCGCCGAGCAGCCCGAAGTTGCTGGGCTACTACACCGCGAGCGGGATCGAGTTCGCGCTGGAGCGCTATGGCTTGCTCGAGCGGCTGCGTCAGCTCGGCTACGAGCCGCGCGTGGAGATCGACGTGCACCCTGCGTCCGGCGACACCGTGCGGATCTGGGGCGATCGCACGGCCGAGCTGCTGCTCGTCGAGATTCGGGTCGCGCGGGATCGCGAGACGGTGCCGGGCATGGAGCTGCTGCGCATCGAGTGGATGCTGCTGCAGAACCCCCGCGCGAGCTGGTCGGCCGGGCGCGCGCCGCTGCCCGGACAGCGGCACCCAGGCCTGCGCATGTTCGAGGACGTGGCGATCTTGATGCTGCTCGTGTGCGAGCGGCTGCGGCTCGACGGCATCGTGGTCGTGCCGTCGCACTACCACGTGGCCGCGCGCTGGCACGGGCGCATGCGCTTCTTGGATCCGCGCGCCGAGGGCCGCTTTCGTGCGCTCGAGCGGCTGCTCGATCCGCTGCCGTTGGCCGAGGCCAGCGTGGCGGTCGAGCTCGGGCGGGTCGTCGACGTCGAGACCGGCGAGCGTGGCGGGTATCGGCCGGCGGCGTTGATCCTGGCCTCGAGCGAGGCGCTGCAGCGGCGCTTCGACGAGCGCTGGGAGCAACAGGTGGGCGCGGCCGAACGGGCGGCGCACTTTCGCTTGGACGGTTAGCGCTCGAGCTGGGCGGTCGGCAGGATCCGGGCGAGCGCAGCTCGGACGGCGGCCTCGTCGTGTTGCTCGGCGGCGTCGAGCAGCTCGCGGAGCTTGGCGGCGAACAGCTCGGGGCTGAGACGATCATCCCCGCGCTCGCGCTCGACCAGGATCGCCGGGTGATCGCTGGGGTCGAGCCCGGCGCTGCCGCACAGCTCCTCCTTGAGCTTCTCGCCCGGTCGCAGCCCGGTGAACTCGATGGCCACATCCTCGCCGGGGATCAGCCCGGACAGGCGAATCAGGTCGTTGGCGAGATCGACGATGCGGACCGGCTCGCCCATGTCGAGCACGAAGATCTCGCCGCCGTCGCCCATGGTCGCGGCTTGCAAGACCAACTGGCTGGCTTCGGGGATCGTCATGAAGTAGCGCTCCATGTGCGGGTGGGTGACGGTCACCGGCCCGAACTGAGCGATCTGCTGCTTGAAGATCGGCACCACGCTGCCGTTGCTGCCCAGCACGTTTCCGAAGCGCACGATCACGAACCGAGTCGCGCTCGAGTGGGCCGCGAGATCTTGAACCAGCAGCTCGGCGCAGCGCTTGCTCGCGCCCATGATCGAGCGCGGCCGCACGGCCTTGTCGGTCGAGACCATCACGAATTGTCGAGCCTCGAATTCCCGGGCGAGCTCGGCGACGCAGCGCGTGCCGCCGACGTTGTTCTCGATCGCGGCGCTCGGGTTCCACTCGAGCATCGGCACATGCTTGTGGGCGGCGGCGTGGACGACGAGGTCGGGGTGATGGCTGGCGAACACGTTGCGCAGGCGCTCGCGCTCGGTGATGTCGACCAGCAGCGGCACAAGCTCGACGCCGGGGAAGCTGCGCCCGAGCTCGCGGTGGATCTCGAACAGCGCGTTCTCGGCCCGCTCGACCAGCAG
>DATLLB010000694.1:0-9570 GCA_035538075.1 Enhygromyxa sp. | reverse complement strand
GGCCATGCCCACGACCTCTTGAATGATGTCGGCAAGGAGAGCGTGCTGGCCGACATTCGAGCCTGGATCGGCGCTCGCATCCCGCGATCGGCCTAGCACTTCTCAGCCCTAGCACTTCTCAGCTTGGTCGAGCGAGGTCGCTGCCATCACGCACTTGGCGAACTCGGCGTAGACCAGCTTGCCGCGCAGGCGGATCTCGTTGTTGGCCGCCTGCACGCACTTGAGCTCGAGCTGGCTGACCAGCGCCTCGGCGCCCTCGCGCTGCTCGGCGCCGACGGTCTGAAACACCAGCTCGATCTTGTGCTGGCAGACCCGCTCGGGCGAGGGCGCTCGGACCCAGCCGAACCAGAACACCACCGTCGCGAGGGCCAGCAGACCGAACACGGCCCACGCGACCTTCGTGATCAGCCGCTTGCTGTGCTCGAGCTCCTCGGCGGCCTTGCGTTGGAGCGCGTCGAGATCCTTCTCGGACACGTCAGTCCCTAGCTTCCGCCCTAGCTCCCGCCATCGATGACCTTGAAGGCCGCGCGCCTGCGCTGGACTTCTTCATCACGCTCGGTCTTGGGTTCAGCGGCCGGCTGCGAGGAGCCAGTGCTGGTCAGCGAAGTCGTGGTCAGCGACGGACCGGTGGTCTGCTTGGCCGGCGGCTTGCGACGGTTGCGACGACCGGGCACGCCGACCCGGTTGTCCTTGGCCTCGAACACCTCACGCAGATCGCCGCCGGTCGGCAGCGGTCCGGTGGTCGGGGTCGTGCGGCTGCGTCGGACCGACTCGGGCATGTTCTGATCGAGCACGATCCCGCGACCGGTCGCTCGATCCGCGACGACGTAGATGGCCTTCCACGGGAAGGTGCAGCGCGTCACGTAGCCGCCGAACGAGAGATCCGCACCGATGCCGTCCTCGGCGAAGGTCAGATCGAGCGGGTAGCTGGCGTCGAGGTCGATGATGAGCCGCTCTTGCCACTGCTCCCGAATGAAGTCCGGGCACACGACCCCCTCACAGGTCGCGTTGACATGAAGCCGAGGGCAACGCCCGGCGGCGTAGAGCGACTCGACCACGCTCTGGACCGGATGGACCATGCCGTCGGGAGTCTAGCGAACTTCGCGAACCTCGGCGAGAGGGTCCAAAGCCGGGCGGGAACGGCCATTTGATCAAACCCCGCACGCTCGAGGCGGACCGCCGTGAAAGTGACCGGGTCCCACGGCGGCTCGTGCGTCCAGCCGTCGGGCGTGAACGCACGTTCGCCGCGTGTCGAGCACCCGCCGTGACCCGCGCTCGGTTTGGTCAGGCGCGACGACGAGGCGAGCGGTGCAGCCAGGCGATCCCGAACAACGCGAGCATCGCAAACAAGGCCTCCGGCCGCAGCCGCTCGATCGAGCAGCTCCACGGGCTCGGGCCGATCAGCTTGTCGTGGTTGTACTCGTCGATGATGTCGTCGATCGCCGAGCGGTTGTCGGTCTCGACCTGCGGCGGGCCTGTCATCGGCACGCGCTCGATCGTCGCGGCGCTCGGCATCTCGCTGAACTGCGGATAGAAGCCGGAGTCCTCGAGCGCGACCTTGCGACCCCCACCTCCGGTAGTCATCTCGATGTAGCTCGGCGCGTCGTCGCAGCTGTTGACGCGGGTGGCAATGATCGCGCTGTCGACCGGGCCGAGCGACGAGGTCTCGTGGAACAGCGGATCCTCGAGCATCTCGTGCGGCGAGATCAGCGTGTAGAGCCGGGTCAGGTAGGTCGCGTCGGTCAGCATCGCGATCGCGTGGTTGGCCGGACCGGTGATGCGCTCCTCGAACTCGACGGCGAAGCCGGGCTGCGCCGACCAGGCGACCGGATCGATGAGCCCGGCGTAGCACTCGAGGCACTGCCAGAACTGCTGTTCGTCGACGCTCTCGGGCGCCGGCAGGTAGCGCTCGAGCAGCGGCCGCACCTGCGGGTGGCGAAACTCGCAGCCGCTCGACTCGGCATCGTCGGTGCAGCTGACCAAGCGCTGGGTCCTGAGCCTGTCGAACACATCGACCGGATCGATGTCGACGAACTCGGCGCTGTCCCAGTCGTTGTCGGCGATCCCGGTGGTCGCGACGACCGCGTCGGTGCCCGCGTACTCGGTCACGAACGCGCGACCGCCCGCCTCGTCGATCGCCGCGGAGACCAAGTCCTGGTAGCTCTGGGTCAGGATCGCGACCCAGTTGAATTTCGCCCAGTTGATGACCACGTGCGGCCAGTTCTGCGGGACCACGCGATCGTGGCCGAGGAAGAACGCACGGATGGCCATGTCCTCGGTGGCCGCGATGCGAGTCAGGCGGATCGGGATGCACGGCTCGATCCCGGCGTAGCGGATCGCGATCGGGTGGATCTCGTTGACCCCGGTGCCGCCGCGCAGCTTGAAGGCCACGAACACGAAGCCCTCTTGCAGGTACTCCTGCAGGATCGGCGGCGCGTCGTCGTCCTGCTGATAGCCGGCCTGATCGAGCCAATCGACGATCACGTCGACGCTGTCAGCCGTCAGCACCACGTACTCGAACGCGCCTGCGAAGCCGCGCTCGAGGATGTCGGGGCCGTCCTCGCCGAAGCCTTCATCGCCGCCGGTCTCACCGAAACCGCCACCACCTTCAGCCGCCGCGATGTCGTCGCCGAGCGCGAACCCGCAGCCGACCGCGTCGCTCGCGAAGCCACAGTCACCGTCGAACCGAGTGTTGAGCGTGACGATCGGGACAGTGCCGGCCAGCACCGCGTCGAACAGCGCCTGCGAGCCAACCAACACCTCGGGCACCGCCAGCACCGGGACCACCCACGCGAAGCGCTCCGGATCGCCCTCGTACTGGATCTGGATGTGCGCCTCGGTGTGGGGATCGCCGTCGTTTTGATCGATCCAAAAGAGGATGTTCTCGCCCGACTGATCGACCGGCATCACCGTGGGCCCGGGCGTCCCATCGCAGAACGTGCCGCCGCAGGCCTCGGCGCGGCCGGGCGCGAGGCTGACCGCCAGCGCGATCGCAGCGGCGGCCCAGGTCGAGGGTTGGAGCAGGTCGTGAGCGCGTTTCATGGCAAGTCTCGTTTCCGTCGGCGACCACGGTGCAGCCACGCGATTCCGAACACGGCGAAGATCGTGAACACCCCCTCGATCGAGGCGCGCCGAATCGAGCAGAGGTTGGGCTCCGGTCCGGTCAAGCGCGACGCGTTGTAGGCTTCGATCGCAGCGTCGATCTCGGGCCCGTTGTCGACCTCGACCTGCGGCGGGCCCATGGCCGGAATCAGCTCGATGCGCTCGGCGGCCGGGAGCTGGAGATCGGGCATCTCGCCAGCGTCGGTCAGCGCGAGTTGGCGGCCGTCGGGCAGCTCGACGGTCGTGGGTCCGCCGCCGCAGTCGAACACCCGGGTCGAGCCGATCACATTGTCGACGTCGTCGAGCCCGCTGGTCTCGTGAAACAGCGGGTCGTCGATCATCTCGTGCGGCGAGATCACGGTGAACAGCCGCGTGAGGTACTCGGCGTCGGTCAGCATGTCGAGCGCATGCTGGCCCGGCTGCACGACGCGCTGCTCGAACGCGCTCGCGAACGCGGCCGGATCCCAGACGTCGAGATCGATCAGCCCCTCGTAGCAGCTCAGGCACGCCCAGAACTCGTGCGCGTCGACGCTGGGCGGCGGCGGCAGGTAGGTCTCGAGCAGCACCTCGATCTGCGGATGCGCGAACGTGCACTCCGACGCGGTGCAGTCGAGCAGCTGCTGAGCCGCGAGCTCGTCGACCACGGCGGTGGCCTCGATCTCCGCGAACGCCGACACATCCCAGGCCACGTCGTGGATGCCCGTGGTCGGCACGACCGCGTCGGTGCCCGCGTACTCGGTGATGAACGCTCGCCCGCCGGCCTCGTCGACCGCCATGCTGACGGCCTCCGTGTAGCTGGCCGAAGGCAGGTTGGCGAAGTCGAGCCGCGCGTGGTTGAGCCACACGTGCGGCCAGTTCGTCGGCGCCACGCGAGCGTCGCCCAAGAACATGGCCCGGATCGCCATGTCCTCGACCGCGGCGATGCGGGTCAGCTTGATGGGGATGCACGGCTCGATCCCGGCGTAGCGGATCGCGAGCGGGTGGATCTCGTCGACGTCGGCGCCGCTGCGCAGCTTGACCGCGACGAACACGAAGCCGTCTTGCAGGTACTCCTCGAGGATCGGCGGCGCGTCTTCGTCCTGCGCGTAGCCGGCCATCTCCAGCCAGGTCACGACCTCCTCGACGCTGTCGCCGGTCAAGGTCACGTACTCGAACGCGCCTGCAAAGCCGCGATCGAGGATCTCGGGGCCGTCGTCGCCCCCGTCGCCGCCTTCCTCGACCGCCTCGCGACCGCCACCCTGCGCCACCAAATCCCCGAGCGAGGCGCAGGCGAGCCCGCTGAAGCCACAGTCGCCGATCGACCCGTTCTGCAGCACGAACAGCGGCACCGTCGCTTGCAGCAAGTTGTCGAACAGCGCCTGCGAGCCGACCAGCACCTCGGGCACCGCCGTGACCGGGATGATCCATGCGAAGCGCTCGGCCTCACCTTCGTACTGGATCTGGATGTGGGCCTCGGTGAACGGCTCGGGGCCGGTCTCGTCGATCCAAAACACGATCGTCTCGCCGGTCTGATCGACGGGCATGATCGTCGGGCCGGAGTCGCAGAAGGTCCCGCCGCAGGCCTGCGCCGCGCTCGGGAGCGCGAGCGTGGCGACGGCCAAGGTCGCGAGCGCGACCAGCCTGGCGGTGAAGCTCATGCGACCTCCCGGCGACGGCGTCCGCGATGCGTCCAGGCGATCCCGAACACGGCCAAGATCGTCAGCACGCCCTCGAGCCCGCCCCGACGACCCAGATCACGACCAAGACCACGGACGGCGCAGCTCGGCGCGGGTCCGACCATGCGCGTGTCGTTGTGGGCCTCGATCGCCGCATCGATGTCGGGCCCGTTGTCGGCGATGATCTGCGGCGGCCCCATCATCGGCACCTGCTCGATCCGCTCGGCCGCCGGCAGCCCGAGATCGGGCATCTGCCCCGAGCTGGTCAGCGCGACACGACGCCCGTCGGGCAGCGCGAACACGGTCGGTCCGTCGTTGCAGTCGACGTTCTGCGTGGAGCTCAGCGCGTTGTCGACGGTGCCGAGCCCGTCGGTCTGGTGAAACAGCGGATCCTCGGTCATCTCGTGCGGCGAGAGCACCGTGTAGAGGCGCGTGAGGTACTCGGCGTCGGAGAGCATGTCGATCGCATGCTCGCCCGGCCCGGCGATGCGCTGCTCGAACGCGGCCGCGAACGCGAGCGGATCCCAGACATCGAGATCGATCTGCGCCTCGTAGCAGCTCAGGCAGCTCCAGAAGTCGTGCTTGTAGATCCCATCGGGCGGCGGCAGGTAGCTCTCGAGCAGCACCTCGACCTGCGGATGCGAGAACACGCAGCCGGATCCTTCACAGAGCAACAGCCCTTGCGCGGCGAGCTCGTCGACCACGCTGGTCACCGGGATCTCCGTGAACGCGGCCGCGTCCCACATCGGATCGTAGATGCCCGAGGTCGCGACGACCGCGTCGGTGCCCGCGTACTCGGTCACGAACGCCCGCCCGCCGGCCTCGTCGATCGCCAGGCTGACGATCTCCGGGTAGCTGGCCGCGGCACCGTTGACGTAGTCGAGCCGCGAGTGGTTGATGGTCACGTGCGGCCAGTTCGTCGGGGCCACGCGGGCGTCGCCCAAGAACATGGCCCGGATCGCCATGTCCTCGACCGCCGCGATGCGGGTGAGTCGGATCGGGATGCACGGCTCGATCCCGGCGTAGCGGATCACCAGCGGATGAATCTCGTCGACCCCGACCCCGCTGCGCAGCTTGACCGCGACGAACACGAAGCCCTCTTGCAGGTACTGCTCGAGGATCGGCGGCGCCTCGTCGTCCTGCGCATAGCCGGCCATCTCCAGCCAGGTCACGACCTCGTCGACGCTGTCGCCCGTCAAGGTCACGTACTCGAACGCGCCTGCGAACCCGCGATCGAGGATGTTCGGGCCATCACCGTCGCCGTCGCCGTCTCCATCGCCGTCGCCAGCGAAGCTGTCCGCTGCAGAGAGCGAGTCGTCTTCCTTGCTGCACCCGAGCCCGAACCCGCCGCTACAGTCGCCGGAGAACGTGGTCTGCGTGACGAACTGCGGCACCGTAGCCTGCAGCATGTTGTCGAACAGCGGCTGCGATCCGACCAGCACCTCGGGCACCGCGAGCACCGGGATGATCCACGCGAACTGCTCGGCCTCGCCTTCGTACTGGATCTGGATGTGCGCCTCGGTGAACGGGTCGGGGCCGGTCTCGTCGATCCAGAAGATGATCGTCTCGCCGGTCTGATCGACCGGCATCACCGTCGGACCGGCGTCACAGAAGAACCCGCCGCAGGCCTCGACTTCGCGCGGGGTCAGAGCCGTTGCGAGCAGCAGCGGAGGCAGACAAAGACGACCGAGTTTGGCAAGCATCATGGTAGATGCCCATGGTCGCACCACTTCGGCCGGGTAGCTACGGCATTGCGTCGTGCTCGGGCAGCTCTGGGTACAGACGCAGCACCTCGACGCCCTCGCGCAGATCTTCCGCCCGGTGGTAGCGGCGCCCGAGGTCCACGAGCAAGTAGCGACGCTGCGCCGGCGGGGCGCCGAACAGGACCGGGCAGGCCTGGTTGCCATGCTCGACGTACCAGCCGGAGAGATCGACGTCGTGCCCATGCACGACCACGCGCAGCTCCAGGGCCGGGCTCGACAGCTGGCGCAGCAACGTGGCTGTCGTCTCGCCACGCTGACCGTAGCTGGTCAACAGCGAGCGCAACATCGAGCGACGCGCGAGGTCGGGCTCGTCGCGCGGGTCGATGCTCGCCAGCGTCGCGAGCGAGTCGAGCTGCTCGTCCGGCGATCCGTGGCAGAGCAGCAGCCCGCACGGCGCAGCCATGGCCAGCAGCGCATCGCCGAACAACCCACGCATGCGCTCGACCGCCTCGGGGCTCATGCGCTGCTCGAGCGCGAGCACTTCGTCGGCGTGGAATTTACTCGTGTGCGGTCCGCCGATGTGGCCGTGGTCATGGTTGCCGAGCAGCACGTGGACGTTGTCGGGCAGTCGCTCGCGCAGCGCGATCACGGCCTCGACCAGCCACGGGCTCTCGTCGGCGTAGCCGAAGCGCACCGGATCACGCTGGCGCGCGCTGTCGCTGGGCCCGTGCACGAGATCGCCGAGCAGCGCCCAGTGAACCGTCGACGGATCCTCGGCGGCCTCGCGCAGCTCGAAGAACACCGCCTGCAGGCGCTCGAAGTCCTCGCGGTTGCCGTGCAGATCGGTGGAGATCAGCAGGCGCCCATGATCGGGCAGGATCCGCACGCGCCGCGAGCCGTCCACGAAGACCTCACGAGAAGGCCGAGAGGCCCGTCAGCGCGCGACCGATCGCGAGCGTGTGAATCTCGTGGGTGCCCTCGTAGGTGAAGACCGTCTCGAGGTTGCACAGGTGCCGCATGACGTGGAACTCGCCCATGATGCCGTTGCCGCCCAGCATCGTGCGCGCAGTCTGAGCGGCGACGCGAGCGGTGCGGACGTTGTCGCGCTTGAGCATGCTGACCTGGACCGGGTCGAGCTCGCCGTGCTGCTTGAGCCGGCCGAAGTGATAGGCGAGCAGCAGGCTCTTGCCGATCTCGTTGTGCATCTCGACCAGCTTCTGCTGGGTCAGCTGAAAGCCGGCGATCGGCCGGTCGAACTGCGTGCGCTCGAGCGTGTAGCGACGCGCTCGCTCGTACACGTCCATCGCCGCGCCGACGGCCCCCCAGCCGATGCCGTAGCGGGCCTGGGTCAGGCAGCTCAGCGGACCCTTGAGCCCGTGCACGCCGGGCAGCATGTTGGCCTTCGGCACGCGCACGTCGTCGAGCACGATCTCGCCGGTGATCGAGGCGCGCAGGCTCAGCTTGCCGTGGGTCTCGGGCGTGCTGAAGCCCTTCATCCCGCGCTCGACCACGAAGCCGCGGATCACCGGCACGCTCGAGCCGTGATCGAGGGTCTTGGCCCAGACCACGCCGAGGTCCGCGATCGGGCTGTTGGTGATCCACATCTTCTGCCCATTGAGGATGTAGTCGCCGCCCTCGCCGTCCTGCTTGGCGTGCGTGCGCATCGAGCCGGGGTCGCTACCGGAGTTGGGCTCGGTCAGGCCGAAGCAGCCGATCAGCTCGCCCGCGGCCATGCGCGGCAGCCATTGCTGCTTTTGTTCTTCGGTCCCGTACGCCGAGATCGGGTACATCGCCAGCGCGGTCTGAACCGAGCAGAACGAGCGGATGCCGGAGTCGACGCGCTCGAGCTCCACCATGATCGTGCCGTAGGCCACCGGGTTCAAGCCGGCGCAGCCGTAGCCCTCGATCGAGCAGCCCAGGAAGCCCATCTCGGCGAACTCGGGGATCAGCTCGCGCGGGAAGGTGCCGGCCTCGTAGTGTTGCTCGATCAGCGGCTGCACGCGCGACTGGCAAAAATCGTGCGCCGCCTTCCACGTCAGTCGCTCCTCCTCCGTGAGGAGGTGATCGATGCTCACGAGATAGGTGCGGGGCTCTGGCGCCATGTCCATCGATACCACGCCGACGCGCGCGCTCGTGTGCGGGTGGCCGAGAGCTTTCGCGCGTGTGTTGGATTGACAGCGATCGCGCGCTTCGCTTCGATCAGGCGCATGAAACCCGGACCTGTGGCGCTGCTCGTGGTTGGTGTGGGCGTGTTTTCGTCGGGCTGCGCACCGACGCCGATCGAGGCCGATGACGTCGACGACAGCGAGACCGCGGGCGACGGCGATGGCGATGGCGACCCGGGCGACGGCGACGGCGACGGTGACGGCGACGGCGATCCAGCCGAATGCGGCAACGGCGAGGTCGAGGGCGACGAGCCCTGTGACGACGGCAACGACGTCGACGACGACGCGTGCACCAACGCCTGCGCGCTGCCGGCCTGCGGCGACGGCATCGTCTCGCCCGGCGTCGGCGAGACCTGCGACGACGGCAACACGGCCTCGGGTGACGGCTGCACGGCCACCTGTGTGCTGCCGGGCGCGCTGATCGCCGAGGCGGTGATCGACGTCGGCGAGCAGAGCGAGGATCTCGGGCTCGAGGTCGTGATCGACAGCGCCGACAACATCGCGATCGTGCTCGAGAGTGACGCGGCGTTTCGTCTGGCCGAGTACGACCCCGCGCTCGCGCCCGTGTGGAATTTCGCCGGCCTCGTCGCCGAGCGGCCGACCCTCGCGATCGGACCGGCGGACGAGCTGGTGCTGGGCGGACGCGTGGGCAACCAGGGATCGACGCGCAAGTACGACAGCGACGGCAACCAGGTCTGGACTCGCAACGTCGCGGCCGCCAACTCGTGGATCTTCTCGGTCGCCGTCGATGGCCAAGGGGTCGTGGTCGCGGCCGGCCATCAGCCGGGCGGCGGCAACGATGACGCGCTGATCATCCAGTACGACGCCATGGGCGCGACGCAGTGGAGCGTGGTCGAGGACAACGCGGCCGCGTTCGGGCCGATCACCGTCGACGCGAGCGGGCAGGTCTGGGTCGTGCGCGAGAGCCCGCTACAGCTGGAGAAC
>DATLLB010000693.1:0-9460 GCA_035538075.1 Enhygromyxa sp. | reverse complement strand
GCCCCCAGCGATCGTGTCAGCAACCCGGCGTCGCCCGGAATCTCACCGTTGTGAGCGCGCAGGGCCACGTCGACGCCCTCGCCGATCAGATCGACGTAGCGCCGCTCGAGCCGGACCTCGACGCGAACATCGGGATAGGTGCTCCGATACTCGGCGAGCAGTTTGGCGAAGGCGACGGACCCCGCGATGTCGCGCGGCGCCGTGAGGACCAGACGCCCTCGTGGAATGTCGTCGGTCTGGGTCAGCTGACGCTCGACATCGGCGAGCTCCTGTAGCGCGGCCGCGCTGCGGGCATGCAGCATGCGCCCGTCTTCGGTCAGCCCGAACGATCGCGCCGATCGACGAAGCAGCTCGACGCCGAGCTCGTCCTCGAGCCGAGCGATGCGACGACTGATCGTCGACTTTGGCACCCCTTCAGCCGCCGCCGCCGCGCTGATGGTGCCGAGCTCGACGACACGGACGAAGCTGGCGAGATCGTTGAGGTCCACAGTTGCGTGCCCGCAACTCGAGGTTGCCGCATTGCTCTCCTGTTGCGCAAGCGAAGCTGCCTTAGCCTGCGTCCCATCATGAACATCGCTCTGTGGATCGTTCAAGCCGTGCTCGCCGCCGTTTTCCTGTTCGCCGGAGGCATGAAGCTGATGATGCCCATCGAAGATCTGGTCGCCAACGGGATGAACGCCTTCGAGGGGGGCTCCGTGGCGCTGGTCCGCTTCATCGGTCTGTCCGAGGTCGCCGGCGGACTCGGGCTGATCCTGCCGGCGGCCTTGCGGATCAAGCCGAAGCTGACCGTCGCGGCCGCCGGCGCGCTCGCCTTCGTCATGGTGCTCGCCGTGGCGACGCACCTTTGGCTCGGTGAGCCCGAAGCCATCGGCGCCCCGATCGTGCTGGGGCTGCTTTGTGCCTTCGTGGCCTGGGGCCGCGCTACGAAACAAGCAATAGCTCCCCGCGAAGTCGCCGGGGCATCCGCCCGCTGAGGACCACAATCATGACCGAAACTCGACGAATCACTCGAATCGTGAAGGCCCACCGCCAGCTCGAAGGTGGTGGGTTCGTCGTCCGTCGCTCGTTCCCCACCCGCGGCCTCGAGCACCTCGATCCCCTGCTGTTGCTCGACGAGATGGGTCCGATCGACTACGCGCCCGGCGAGGCTCAGGGCGCGCCGGACCACCCCCATCGCGGGTTCGAGACCGTGACGTACCTGCTCGCCGGCGAGCTCGAGCACGCCGACAGTGCCGGGCATGCAGGCACCTTGCGACCCGGCGACGTGCAGTGGATGACCGCCGGCGCGGGGGTCGTCCACCGCGAGATGCTCTCAAAGCGGATTCAGGCCGAAGGTGGCCGAGTCCACGCCTTTCAGCTCTGGGTCAACCTCCCGCGTCACGACAAGCGCATGGTGCCGCGCTACCAGGAGATCGCAGCGCAGTCGATCCCCGAGGCCACGAGCGCCGACGGACTCGCCAAGGTGAAGGTCATCGCGGGCGAGGTCTTCGGGGTGCGGGCGACGATCGAGACCCACACACCGATCCTGTACCAGCACTGGCGCCTCGAGCCGGGCGCCGACATCGAGACTCCGGTACCAGCCGACTTTCGCGTCGGACTCTACGTGTTCGAAGGCAGCGTCGAGATCGCTGGCGAGACCGTGTCCGACGGCGAGCTCGCGCTGCTCGGACCCGGCGACCACCTGCGGCTATCAACATCGACCCAGGCGCAGGCGATGCTGCTCGGCGGTCGTCCGCTCGACGAGCCGATCGCCTGGGGCGGTCCATTCGTCATGAACACCGCCGCCGAAGTACGCGAAGCGTTCGCCGACTACGCTGAGGGCCGGATGGGCCATATCCCGCCCGCGATCATCCGTGCTTGAGCATCAACCGTCGAGGTCGACGATCCACGCGCTCGGGCAGCACGCGGCGACCACCGCCGCGGTGAGATCGATGAAGCGCGCGGAGTTGTCGAGGATCCACGCGTCGCCGCTCGCGACCACGCCCTCGAACTGCGCGAGCCGGCGATCGGGCGCGTAGTCCAACTCGATCGTCCACGCCCAGCCGCGCTCCGCGGCCAGCTCGTCCAGCGCGGTCTTGAGCCGGCCGCTGTTGGACACCGGACGATCGAGCAGCCACGTGACGCTGCTCGGCCCGAGCGAAGCGAGCCGCTCGCCGATCGCCACGCTCGCGGACAGCGTCTGCTCGCCGCGGCGATAGCTGCCGTGCACGCTGGCCATGTCGCGCAGAAACCCGTCGCGGCCGCGCAGCACCACGCCGCCCGACAGCGCCGACTCGACCACGATCAACACGTTGAAGCCGTCGAGCGCGAGCGGCTGACCGGCGATCGCAGCCGGCTCGAGCCGATGCGCGCGACGACGCTCGCGCTGCGCATCCGTGCACACGCAGCGCAGCACGGCCGTGCGCTGACGGACGCGCAGCTCGTGACGATCGCCGACCAGCTTGAGCGCCGACGTCTCGGCGTAGCCGCGGTTGAGCAGCCACGCGAGCTCGGCCATCGCCATCCGCATGCGCGGGAGCTCGCTCTCGGAGAACAGCGCCAAGTCATCCGGTGCGGGTCCCCTGGCCATCGGCTCAAAAATACATGTCGATGCCCGCGAGCACGACCGGCGCGACGATCCTCGGCGTGAGCGGCTGCTCCTCGCCGACCACGGTGCCGGACTCGTCGACGTAGCTGACGCGATAGTCGACGCGCATCAGGCTCGTGCGCACGCCGACCGCCACGAACAGGGCCAGCTGCGGGATCGCCAGGTAGTCGAGCGCGAGCCGAGGCTCGAGCGCCGGGACCACGACGACCGGCCGATCGAGCTGCGGGGTGATGTCGCTCGGATCGAACACGCCGCGCGCGATCACTTCGGCCGTGACCCGCAGCTGCGCGTCGAGGGCCAGCCGCGATCGCTGCCACACGTGCTGGTAGCCGGCGACCAGCGCGAGCGGATAGCGACGCACCCGCAGCTGCGCGACGCCGAGGTTGCTGGGGTGCTCGAGCTCGGCTTCGTAGGCGGGCGAGATCGCAACGCCAGCCTCGACGTGCGCCCCGACGGCGAAGCGCCAGCCGGCGTTGATCTCGACGCCGTGCTCCCACGCCCGCTCGCGGATCCACGGCTGCCCGACATAGCCAGCCTGCAGACGGAAGTGCCCGCGATCGCCAAGCAGCGGCGCAGGCGGACGCGGGCGTGGTTGCTCGTCGGGCTCGTCGAACGGCAGATCGTCGTCGTAGACCGGCTTGGGCTCGGGCTCCGCCGAGGGCTGGTTGGGCTTGTTCGCGAACGGCGTGAGCCCGATCGGCCGGCCCTCGAGCAGATCGAGCGCGAAGTGACGCACGATCACCGCCGCGGTCTCGACCGCCGCGCTCGGATCGTCGAGGCCCACGACCGGCCGCCGCAGCATGCCGTCGGCGACCACGAGGTGCACGACCAGCCCGTCGTCGCGCGACTCCAACCAGATCAAGCCCAGCGCCTCGCGCTCGCGAACCAAGCGCTCGCCGGCCTCGATGCGATCGCGCAGCTCCAGCGAAGGCGTCATCGCCAGCACCTCGAGCTGCACGTCGACGTCGTTGAGCTCGGTCTCGACCGCCTGCGCGACCGCAGCCCCGAGCGGATCGTCCTCGGTCATCAGCAGCAAGGTCGGATGCTCGTCGACCTCGCTCGACGGAGGTGGAGCCGCGTCGCTGCTGCTCGGCCAGAGCGCGAGGCTCAGCGTGACGAGCATGCAGCCGAGCCGAGTCGCCGTCATCGTCCGGCGACACTTTAACCTCTCGTGCGACGGCTTCGGATCAGCACCACGCGATCGGGCAGCATCGACTCGATCCGCACCGTCTGCGAGCAATCAGCAGGCGCCCGCTGCGGCCGCATTCGCGGGCGAGATCGACTGCCGGGTCGGCGCCGAGCCCCACGCGCGCTCCTGACTCTGCGATCACGACGGCCCGCGAGTGCTCGCTCAATCACTTGGTTTTCGTGCTTGTGTCAGAATGGCTCAGTCGTACGAATGGGCACAGCGTCAAAAAAATCGTAACTGATGTGAACGCTCCCGTGTGCCAATAGAACGAAGGGGCTATCCTCGCCGAGAGCCAGTCGCGTCGGGCTCGTGGCTCTCGAGTGGGCAAGGTCGAAATTTGTCATGACACCACTGTCGACGGGGACCCTCACCGACGTGCTCATCACCGATGAGCTGACCCGTCGTCCGCCCAGGCGTGCCGATCACGAGGCCGAGAATCGAGCGCTGCGGCAGCTCGCGCGCAACATGGCCGGTCGGCCCGAGGCGCTGCTGCAGAACCTCGTCGACATCGCGCTCGAGCTGTGTCGAGCCCAGACCGCGGGCGTGAGCCTGGCCCAGCGCACCGCCGACGGCGAGCAGGTGTTCGTGTGGGTCGCGTTGGCCGGCACCTACGCGCACCAGATCGGCAAGATCGCGCCCGCCAAATTCAGCGTCTGCAGCATCTGTCTGGAGCGCCAGGACGCGCAGCTGTTCTCGTATCCCGATCGCTTCTTCTCCTATTTCGGCACCTGTGATCCGCCGTTCGTCGAGACGCTGGTGGTGCCGTTCCCGGCCGGCAGCCGACCGATGGGGACCATCTGGGTCGCGGGTCACGATCCGCTCTCGCACTTCGATCTCGAGGACGTGCGGGTGCTGACCGGGCTCGCGGACTTCACCAGCGTCGCGCTGCGGGTCGCCTCGGTGGTGCCCGAGGGCGCGCGCTCGCTGTCGGCGATCGACGGCATCGTGAGCCCGCGCAGCTGGCCGGCGAGCAAGGCCCAGGTCGCGCTCGAGCTCGAGGTCATGAATCGCCTTCATGACTTCAGCACCCGCCTGCTCGGCACCCAGACGCTGATCGCCACGCTCGACGAAGTGCTGCACGCGGCCATCGCCATGCTCGGGGCCGATCGCGGCGACATCAAGCTGTTCGACCCCGAGCAAGGCGTGCTGCGGCTGGCCGCGCAGCAGGGCTTCGATCACAAGTTCCTCGAGCACTTCGAGCTGCTGCCGCTGCACGCCCCGTCGAGCTGCGCGCGCGCGCTGGCTCGCGGCGAGCGGGTGCTGATCCAGGACATCCGCGATCACCCCGAAGTCGAGCTGCAGCTCGAGCTCGCCGAGGCCGGCGGGTACCTGGCCGTGCAGTCGACCCCGCTCGTGAGCCGCGACGGTCGCTCGCTCGGCGTGCTCTCGACCCACTTTCGCCAGCCGTGTCGGCCCTCCGATCGCGAGCTGCGAATGCTCGATCTCTACGCTCGCCACGCCGCCGATCACATCGACATGCTGCGCACGCAGCAGGACATCCGCGAGGCCGCCGAGCGCGAGCGACAGCTGCTCAATCAAGCCCGCCTCCGCGCGCAGCAGCTGCAGTCGCTGACCGAGGCCTCGAGCGCGATCGCGGCGCTGAGCACCGTCGAGGCCGTGCTGCAGGCGACCACCGAGCGCGCCCGCGAGATTGTCCCGGCCCACCAGGCCGTGACCAGTCTGCTGGGCGTGCGCAGCACTGGCGACGCGCTGCAGGCCGCGTCGTACTCGGCCGACAAGTACCCGCAGTGGGCCGCCGCCGCGCTGGCCCCACCGCTGGCTCCACCGCTGGGCAACGGGCTCGATCTGTGGGTGATGCGGACCAACCGTCCGCTGCGCCTGAGCAACAGCGAGCTGCACCTGCACCCGGCCTACACCGGGCCCGACGACGATCGACCGCCGCTGCGCGGGTGGTTGGCGGTCCCGCTGATCGGTCGCGACGGACGCAACCTCGGGCTCATCCAGCTCTCGGATCGCCACGTCGGAGACTTCAGCGACAGCGACACCGCGATGCTGGTTCAGCTCGCGCAGCTGGCCGCGGGCGCGCTGGAGAACGCCCGCCTGTACGAGGCTCTGCGCGAGGCCGATCGGCGCAAGGACGAATTCCTGGCCATGCTCTCGCACGAGCTGCGCAACCCGCTGGCGCCGCTGTTGACCGCGCTCGAGCTGATCGGCGACGAGCGCAACAGCAAGCTCGTGCGCGGCGAGGCGCTCAACGTCACGCGCCGCCAGGTCATCCACCTCTCGCGCCTGGTCGACGATCTGCTCGAGATGTCGCGCATCACCACCGGCAAGATCCGCCTGCAGACGCAGCGCGTCGACGCCAACTCGGTGGTCGAGCGTGCGGTCGAGCGCATGCAGCCGCTGATCGATCAGAAGCACCAGGATCTGCGCGTGACCCTGGCCAGCAAGCCGGTCTGGCTCGAGGTCGATCCGGCCCGGCTCGAGCAGGTGCTCGGCAACCTGCTCGACAACGCCTCCAAGTACACGCCCGACGGCGGCCGCATCTGGGTCACGGTCACCGCCGAGCCCGAGCATGTGGCGTTTCGTGTGCGCGACGACGGCAGCGGCATCGATCCCGAGCTGCGCCCGCGCATCTTCGATCTGTTCACCCAGGCCGACAAGTCGCTCGATCGCAGCGAGGGCGGGCTCGGCATCGGCCTGGCGCTCGCGCGGCAGATCGTCGGCATGTCGGGCGGGACCATCGAGGCCGACAGCGAGGGCAGCGGTCGCGGCAGCGAGTTCACCGTTCGACTCCCGCTCGCCGCGGCCCCGAGCACGGAGGTCGAGCCGCAGGCGTCCGCCGAGCCGCCGTCGAGCACCACCGGTCGAGCCGCCAACTCCGGCCTGCGGATCTTGGTCGTCGACGACGGGCAGGACGCCGCGCAGATGCTCGCGATGCTGCTGCACTCATGGCGCCACGAAGTCGACGTCGCGCACGACGGACCCGCCGCGATCGAGCGCGCGCTGATCTTCGAGCCCGACGTGATCCTGCTCGACATCGGTCTGCCGCTGATGGACGGCTACGAGGTCGCCCGCCGGATTCGCGCCGACCCGCGGCTCGCCGGGGTCTGCCTGATCGCCGTGACCGGCTACGGCCAGGCCTCCGATCGCCAGCGCTCGCGCGCCGCCGGCTTCGACCTCCACCTGGTCAAGCCCATCGACACCCGCGAGCTGGCCGAGCTCCTGACCGGCGAGAACCTGCGCGCGAGCTGAGACCGCCTGACCCAGCTGATATAGTCTCGCCCCAGCGATGCTCAAACACGCGATCAGCCCGGAGGTGCGCGAGCGGATCGAGCGGATCGATCTCCCCTTCAACCGCTGGGGCCTCGATCCCTACGGCGTCTCCAAGCACCACGTCGGCGTGTTCATGACCGCGCTCGGGGCCCTCTATCACCACTATTTTCGGGTGAAGGCCTACGGCATCGAGAACGTGCCCGATCGCGCCGCGATGCTGGTCAGCAACCACTCGGGCGGCCTGCCGACCGACGCCGGGATGATCCTCGCCTCGCTGTTCTTCGATCACGAGCCGCCGCGCCTCGCCCACGGCATGGTCGAGAAGTTCGCCCAGACCTGGCCGTTCATGGGCCCATGGTTCTCGCGCGTCGGCCAGCTGCCCGGCCTGCCCGAGCACGCCAAGCGCCTGCTGCTCGACGGTCGCCTGCTGATGGTCTTCCCCGAAGGCGCCCGAGGGACCGGCAAGCTCTACCGCGATCGCTATCAGCTGGTCCGCTTCGGCACCGGCTTCATGCGCATCGCCTTGGAGACCAAGGTCCCGATCGTCCCGCTCGCCTTCATCGGCGGCGAAGAGGCGATCCCGACCATCTATCACGCCAAGTACCTGGCCAAGCTGTTCAACGCACCCTACGTCCCGATCACCCCGTACATTCTGCCGATCCCGCTGCCCGTGCACTGCGAGATTCACTACGGCGAGCCGATGCACTTCGAGGGCACCGGCAGCGAGCCTGACGATGTGATCGAGGGCTATGTGGCGCAGGTCAAGGAGCGGGTCGAGCAGCTGATCGCCGAAGGTCGCGGCTCACGAGCTCGCAACCTGGCCGACGTCGACGCGGAGGCGGCCGGCTGATGTACATCCGCGAGCTGCACATCGACGGGCTCAAGCTGCTGCGGAATTTCGAGCTGAGCTTCACCCGCGACGGTGAGCCGCGGATGTGGACGGTGCTGGTCGGGCGCAACGGCCTGTGCAAGACGTCGATTCTTCGGGCGATCGCGCTGGCAGCTTCGGGGCGGGACTTGGCCAACGAGCTGTCGTCGGGGATGCGGCCTTCGTTGCGAGACTGCCGACGCCAGGATCCACTGACAATCCAGGCCGAGTTTGACTTCGGGCCCGTGGGCTACGCCGAGGGGCGCACGCTCCCGCATTTCGAGATGGCTCGACCGATCCTCGACAGCCACTTGGAGTTGCTGCCCGCCGAGCGTGCCTTCTCGTCGCACTCGTCCTGGCAGGAGCGTCCACCGACCGCACACGAGGTCCACGTCAGTTACGCCGAGCAAGCCGAGGCGCAAGCGTGGCACCGCGGCCATGCAAAGGAGGGCTCGGAGTCGCCGCCCGAGGGCGACAGCGCAGAGTTCGAAGAATTCGTGCTTCCGTCACCGCTGGACACGGCCCGCTCGCAATCTCTCCCGCACTGGTTCGTCGCCGGCTATGGCGTCAACCGCAACGTACCGCTCCCGTTCGACGCGAGCCACAGCAAGCGAGATCCGCTGCTCGCCCGCGTGAGCTCGCTTTTTGACGGGTCGCCGCTCATCGCGACTGGATTCAGCGAGAAATTCCGAGGAGCCGAGCTCGAGGTCTACTCGCGGCTGCTGGACCTCGTCATGGCCAACAATGAAGGCTTGATCCCCGGAGTGCGGGGCGTGAGCCTGTCCAACGGCGGCGCCACCCGATCGAGCGACGTCGACATGGCTCATCGTCTGCGCATGCGCACCGGAGCCCACGACGTGGAAGTGCCCTCGACCTGGCTATCGCATGGTTACCAGGCGACCGTCAGTTGGCTCGCGGATCTCGTTGGCCACATTCTCTGGGAACGATCGGAGAACAACCTCGAGCTCACTGCAGATCCCTCGAAGATGGAAGGCCTCGTGCTGATCGACGAGCTCGATCTTCACCTGCACCCGAGCTGGCAGGTTGGTCTGATTCCCGCGCTCAAGCAGATCTTCCCTCGCTTGCAGTTCGTGGTCACGACCCACTCGGAAATGCTGCTCGCCGGGCTCGAGGGCGACGAGATCGTGATGCTCGACCAGGATCCGAGCACCGGCGACATCACGCAGCATTCTGACCCGCGACCGGCGAAGCTGATGACCGGCACCGAGATGCTGGCGCGCTACTTTGGCGTACGCGACCTCCATCCCGTGAACCTGTCGAAGCAGATGTATCTCTATGGGCGGCTCGCCAGCGACCCTGAACGCAGCGATGATGAGGACTTGGAAGTGCAGAGCATTTATAGCGAGCTCGAGGCAGCTGGCGTCGCCCCCGACTGGAAGCCGGTTCCACGCAGGACCAAATGATCCGGGTCGAGCGAGGGGATGAAGCCGGCTGTCCAGAGCTGGCCGCCGCGCGCGAGCGCGAAGTTTCGCGCGTGAGCACGGAGCTCGAGCGGGGCGCCAAGATCAGTGAAGAGCTACTGGGCAAACGCTACCAGTCAGCGCGACCCATCCTCTAC
>DATLLB010000692.1:0-3249 GCA_035538075.1 Enhygromyxa sp. | reverse complement strand
CTGCTCCGCATCACTGATGATCGCAGGCGCGGGCAGGCGGCGAGGATCGACGACCACGTGCCCTCGCAGCGCACACGCGTCGCCGAGCGGCATCAGGTGGATCGCTGGCGCCCAGCCGATCTCGAACACGCGGGCGAGATCGCAGCGCAGGCGCCCGCGACATCGAGGGCAGTCGGTGAGCTCCCCGTGATCGGCCCGTGCGAGTGTGACGAGCGGATCACGGCCGCCATGCTCGGCTCGGATCGCTCGCCACCAGTTGGCGTCGAAGCGATACCCAACCCCGACCGGCTGCGAGGGCAGCAAGCCCTCCTGCTCGAGCCACCGCGCGGCGAGATAGTAGGCCGGCGCCATCTTGGCTCGCCGGTCCTCGCGAGCCTCGAGCATCAACATCGGTTGGTCGAAGTGCGGATCGGCGACCCAGGCCCGAGCGAGCCGCTCGCGGCTGGCCCCGGCGAGCCGATGAAATGCATGACCGAGCACCACCCGCGTGAGCCGATCGGCGAACACGAACAGCACGTTGCCGAGCTTCACCCACGGGTCCATCGCCACGTCGCAGACCTTCACCCGATCGCAGCTGAGTCGCCCGTCGGCGCGCTGCCACACGCTGATCAGCTTGATCTCGATGCGGCCCTCCCAGTCGGGCTCGGGCCGCGAGTCGTGAGCGTCGAGCCCGAAGTGCCACTGCAGCGCGTTGCCATGCCGACCGCGACCGCGGGCCTCGACCAGGTGCTCGGCCGCAGGTCCGAGCGGGACTCCGCGCGCAGCCTCGGCGAGCAGCTCGAGGTGACGACAGCGACGCAGCGGCGCGTCGTCGCGCGGCGGCGGGTGGCGCAACGGGAGGCGCACTACTCCTTCTTCTCGGCCTTCGCGTCCTTCTTGTCTTCTTTCTTGTCGTCCTTCTTCTGCCCCTTCTGCTCGGCGCAGGCGGTGGAGAAGCACAGCAAGGAGGTGGCGAGGACCAGGTACGAGAGCTTCTGCATGAGCTGATCTCGTCCCAGCGACGGCGCGCCGTCAAGCGCTACAGATCGGAGTTCTCCGCGATCGGCGTCGGCCGCCCGGTGTCGTCGATTGCGACGTAGACGACCTCCGCGTGCGTGACCTCGACGCTGCGCTTGGCGTCGGTCGGTCGGTTGGCCGTCACGCGCACGCAGACCGTGACCGAGGTGCGGCCGACGGCGCGGACCTCGGCGTAGCAGCTGACGATGTCGCCGACTCGGACCGGGTGCTTGAACACGACCTCGCGCATCGACACCGTCACCACCCGACCGATGCCGATGCGATGCGCCGCGATCGCGCCCGCTTGATCGATGAGGCTCAGGATCTTGCCGCCGAAGATGGTTCCGTGCGCGTTGGTGTCCGCCGGCATCATGCTCACGCGGATCGCAGGGTGCGGGTCGGGCTCGAGGTTCGGCGCGGTCACGAGCGGGACTGTAGACCATCCCCGAGTTGGTAGGCTTCCGCCGTCAAACGGATTACTCACTCGGCTCGAAACGATTGCGTATCGCTGGCGAGCAATTCGCCGCCATGGTACGCACCATCGATGTCGCGTGTAGCTTTGCTTTTGCTCGCTATCCCCTCGTTGTTGTCGATGGCGTGCACCGACAGCGCTGGCAGCGAAGGATCTTGTCAGCCGGGCTGGCCAGGGTGCGAGTGCGGCCCTGGAAACCTGTGCCTGGTGGACGCGGCTTGCATCGACGGATTTTGCGTCGCCGATGGCGACACCGACGACGAGACGACCAGCCCCGGCGACGGCGATGGCGACGACAACGGTGACGGCGACGACGAAGGGGACGGTGATGGTGACGAGCCCTTGGCCTGCGATCCCCCTTGCCCCGAGGACTCGATCTGCAAGAACGGCGAGTGCATCGAGCTCGGCACCTGTCCGTGTCCCGAAGGCTCGTATTGCAACCTCATGACCAACACGTGCATCGAGGGTTGTCTGACCGGGGCCGATTGCGACGACGACTACTACTGCGACGTGATCAACAAGCAATGCGAGCCCGGATGCGGCGGCGACGAGGACTGCCCGGAGGGTCAATACTGCGATCTCAGCGTGCACGAATGCACCGATCCCTGCGCGGGCTGTGAGGACGACGGCAACCCCTGCACCTACGAGTCCTGCACTTTCGGCGGCTGCCAGACGGGCAACCTTCGGTATGGAGAGGCGTGCAGTGGGGCCGATGACGGAAACGAGTGCACGGTCCGCGCCTGCGATGGCGAAGGCACCTGCACTCACCTGCCCGTCAGCGAGGGCGTAGCCTGCGATGTCGCGAACACGTGCAAGACCTCGGAGTGCGACGGCGACGGCACCTGCAACACCCTGAGCACCCTCCCCAACGGCACCTCGTGCTCGGAAGACCTCTACGAGGCGGTCTGTCTCGGTAACGAGTGCAGCGAGGTCCGCTTCGTCTGCGTCGGTGGGGACGCGGTGTACGGCACCGACAACAGTGAGCCCGGCGAGCCATTCAACGTGTACGAGTGCGGCTGCGATTGGCAGGGCGACTTCTATTACGAGCTGTACCCCAACCAGCCGTACGGCGAGTCGATCTGTGGGATGTGCATTTCGTACCAGCTCCTCGACATCAAGGTCTGCACGATCTAGCCAACCCCGACCGCGCGCAGGATGGTCTTGCGGATGGTCTTGGCGTCCGCGTAATCGGGGCAGTAGTGCAGCGCCGGGTCCTTGGCCGAGAGCGCCCGAAAGCGCTTCTCCTCCGCGCCGAAGTCATAAGAGAGGATCACCGGGCGCTGAAAGCCCGCGTCGCGCAGCGCCCTGAGGATGAACAAGCCCTGGTTGTCCTGCTGGAAGCGACGCGCCCGGCCGATGTCGCCGTTGAAGCGACCGGTCAGCTGGACCATGTCGCCGAGCAGCTCCTCGACCGGGGTTCGATCGAAGCGCATGTCGAGGAACACCAGGTCGGGCAGCTCCTCGAGCAGCATCTCGCAGGCCCGACCGCCGCTCTTGGCCTGGCGATAGCTGACGCCCTCGGACACGAACGTGGTGAGGTTGGTGATGTACTCGTCGCCGTCTTCGACGACGAGCACCTTGATCAGCCGGTCGGTCATGCGGTTTGGCCCAAGTGGCTCGCACTTATACCGAATTCGTCGGCGCGCGGCGGGAGGTCGTCGGCGACGTCAGCCTGGTCGAGCGCGAAGAAGCGCAGCACCACGGCCTTCTCCCAACCCGCCTGTGGCTCGACGGCGATCGAGCCGTCGTAGCGCGAGAGCAGGTCGGCGGTGATGCCCATG
>DATLLB010000691.1:0-5932 GCA_035538075.1 Enhygromyxa sp. | reverse complement strand
CGAGCGACAGCTGCGTTCGCGCGTGCTCCCGCGTGCGCGTGCTTGCTACAACCAGGCGTTGACGCGCAATCAGGTGCTGGCCGGTCGCGTGGAGCTGCAGCTCGAGGTCGGCAAGGGTGAGGTGATGATGGCCGGGCTCGGGCCGGCGCAGCTCAACTACGCGGACGATCGTTTGCTCGAGTGCCTGGAGACTGCGGCCTGGGCGATGGACGTGCCGGCCGGCAACCTCGACACGCAGATCTACGTGATCAACTATCCGCTCGAGTTCGTCGCGCCCGCGGGCGGTGAGCCGCCGCGGACCGGTGAGGCGGCGGATCCGATGTTCGAGCGACTGGTCCGCAGCGCCGAGGTGCTGGCGGACTATCAGAATCACGCGGACGAACAGGACTAACCGATCTCGAGGCGCGGCAGCTCGGCGCGCAGCTGGGCGAGCTCGGTCGCGCGCTGCTCGGCGACCGTCGGCGTGACGCGGATGCGCAGCTGCTCGAGTCGGCGCAGCTTGTTGGCGTAGGCGTGCAGCACCTCGAGGGTCTGGCCGCGCACGCCGACGAGCTCGAGCGTGCGCAGGCGATCGATGACCGAGCTCGAGAAGATCGCCGACGCAAACTCGGGCGCGAGCGGACGCAGCCGCAGGTGCCGGACGCGGACCAGGCGAGCGAGCGTCGCGGCGCAGCCCTCGATCTCGGCCGGGATCGTGCGCATGCCGACCGGCAGGCTGAAGTCGAGGTGGGTGAGATCGGGCAGCAAGAGCTCGAGATCGACGCCGCCTTGCGTCCACTCCGAGGTGTCGCCGTGCCGCAGGCGAAGCTCGACGACGTTGGGCCAGTGCACGAGCCCGCGGTTGATCTTGCCGGCGCCGAGCAGCCACAGCGAGCGCAGGCCGGGGAACTGCAGGTGCAGATCGATGAGCTCGGGGGTGCTGGCCGGCAGCCGCTCGAACACCAGCCGACGCAGGCGCGGCGCGGGCTCGAGGCCGCGCAGACCGGCGACGACGATCGCCCACGACTCGGCATCGTCGACGCCGACGCGCAGCTCGGCGAGCAGCGGCTCGTGTCGCAGCAGCGCATCGGCGGCCTCGACGATGGCGCTGGCGATGCGGGCCGAGCCGGCCAGGCCCGAGCGTCGTCGCCATAGCGGACCCGAGAGCCGCGCTCGGGTCACGAAGCCGTGCGTGCGCACGAGCTCGATCGGACTCGGGCGCGCAGGCGCGAGCGGATCGGCGTGGCGCAGGCCGGTCAAACACGCGGCCGCGCAGCGCTGCTCGAGCTCGGCGAGCGCGTCGATCAAGACGCGGCCGCGTCGCGAGCCCACGCGTGCGCGCGCGAGCGAGGTCGCGACCAGCTCACCGCGAGCGTCGCCGCGGCTCTGCAGCCAGTCGGCCCACACCTGCCACGCTTCGCCAGTGCCGGGCTTGTGCGCCAGCTCGACGTCGGGATCGGGCACCAGCTCGGCGACCAGCTCGGCCGCGAGCGTGGGCTCGTAATCGTGCGTGGTCGCCTTGCTGCCCGCGCCCGGACCCGCGGCCACGGGCGTGCGCAGATCGAAGGGGCCGCTGTCGCGATAGTCGGCGCCCTGCATCGCGCACAGCTGCGCGGGCGATCGCCCGGCCCGATCGCGACTCGGCCGAGCGCCGCGCTGCAGCAGTCGGTTGGCCAGCGCTCGGCGATCGCTCGCACCCTCGGCCGAGGCGGCGAGGTAGTGCAGGGCGGTCCAGCCGTGCACGTCGCGGAGGTCGGGATCGGCCCCGGCGGCGAGCAGCAGCTCGATGATCTCGATCTGCGCAGCAGCGGCCAGCGCCCGCATCAGCGGCGTGCGGCCGAGCTCGTCGAGCGCATCGAGCTTGGCGCCGCCTCGCACGAGCGCCGCGACGGCGTGCAGGCGGCGGTTGGGCGCGGCGAGGTGCAGGGCGGTTCGGCCGAAGCGATCACGCGCTTCGCAGTCGGCTCCGGCGGCGATCAACCACTCGCACGAGGACGCCCCGACGATGTCGCTGATCGGCACGTCGATCTCCGGCTTCACTGCGCCAGCCGGGCCCTGCCGAGGCAGCGCCGCGGCCAGCATCAAGGCGGTGAGGCCCTCGGCGTCGCGGGCCTCGAGATCGGCGTGCCCCTGCTCGGCCAACGCCGCGAGCACCTCGGGGCCGCCGTAGACGGCGAAGTGAACGAGCCGCGGTTGGCCGGTTTCGTCATCGCCGGCGAGCAGCGGGAGCTCGCGTCGGACCGCACCCGCATCGCCGCGCGCACACGCGATCCGCAGCGCCCGAAGCTCGCGCGACCACACGGCGCGTGGATAGTCGCGCTCGACCTCGCGTTGCTTGCTCGCGTGCGCGGGCTTGCGATCGGGCGCCAGCCGGCGCGGGGCCGGAAACGGAGCGGCGAGCTCGAGCACGGCTCCGCTCGGCGAGTCGGTGATCGCCCACAGCGAGTAGCCGGTCAGCGTCAGCGCTAGCCAGGGCTCGAGCGGATCGGGCAGCTCGGCGAAGCGGCGACCGACGAGCGCAGGCGGGAGCGGCAGCACGCCGTCGGTCGAGCGCACGCTGGCCGGCAGCACGGTGTCGAGCAGCTGCTCGCGGCGCGTCGACCAGCGCAGCGCATCGACGATGATCCGGAACCGCTCGTGCTCATGCTCGCGCTGGTAGACCCACGCAGTCCCGGCCAGCGCGGCCCGCAGCCGCTCGATCACGGGCCGCAGATCGCCGAGCGGCGCGCCGCCAGCCGAGAGGCGATCGACGGGGTTGCCGGCGAGGCGCCACGCGATGCGGGCGATCTTCGGCGCGCCCCAGGCCTCGAAGCGCTCGGCGGCGACTCGGCCGAGTCGCTCGGCCTCGGCGAGCCCGACCGGATCGCTGGCGAACAGCAGCGCCGCGCGAGCCGAGGGCGGCGCCGCGAGCAAGTGTCGAGCGTGGCCGCCACGATCCACGAATGGCTCGGGCTCGGGTTGCTCGGCGTGCGCGAGCCGAGCCCACTGCGAGGCGGTGACGCGAAAGCGTCGGCTCGGATCGTCACGCCACTCGCTCGGCAAGCGGCCGGCTGCGATCGCCCGCTCCCAGACCGCGGCGCCCGGCTCGTCGCCGCGGTAGCCGATCGCACGCGCGAGCTCGTCGAGGTCGGCGCGAGCGGGCCGAAGAAAGCGACGCTCGTGCATGGCGAGACGTCGACGAAACTCCAGCTGCTCGGACACCGCCGAGCCACGATGACGCCGATCCGCGAGAGCGTCGAGTCGCGCAGGCTGCGGAGCCGGCGTCGCGGCGGAGCTGGCCCCGCCCGAGCTGCGAGCGAGCGGGTCGAGTCGGCGAGCGCGTGTCGTGGGTGATGATCGAAGCAAGCTTGCCCGCGCATGCAGGCGAGCTCAGCCAAGGTCGTGATCGTGGGCGCCGGCCCGGCCGGGGCAGCGCTCGCCTTGTTGCTCGCTCGCAGCGGCGTGCACACGACCTTGCTCGAGCGCCACGCCGACTTCGCCCGCGAGTTTCGGGGCGAGGGCGTGCAGCCGAGCGGCTTCGAGTGTCTGCAGCAGATGGGCCTGGCCGAGCCGCTGCGCGCCGTCCCGCAGACGCGCATCGCGAGGATCGCCTACGGCATCGCCGGGCGAGTGATCGATCTGCCGATCGAGCTCAGCGATCTCGAGCAGGTCCGACTGATCTCGCAGCCGCACCTGCTGGCGATGCTGGCTCGGGCGGCCGAGCGGTTCCCCGGCTTCACGCTGCGGATGGGCGCGGTGGTCCGCGATCTCGAGCGCGACGCAGGCGGGCGCGTGAACGGGGTCCGACTCGCTGGCGGCGAGGTGGTCGCGGCCGACTTCGTGATCGCCACCGACGGTCGCAACTCGGTGGTTCGCAAGCGCCTCGGCCTCGAGCTCGAGCAGCTCGAGCAGCCGTTCGACGTGCTGTGGTCCCGCGGTCCGCTCGAGGGTCCGCTGGCCTCGAACGAGGGCGCCTACGTGGAATTCCTGGCCGGCGGCGGGATGACGTCGATCTATCCGGCGCCGGCCGGCGGTCATCAGATCGGCGTGATCATCCGCAAGGGCGGCTTTCGAGCGCTGCGCGAGTCGGGCCAGGCGGTCAACCTCGACTGGCTGCGTCCGCGTTGTCGGCCCGAGTTCTGGCAGATGCTCGCGGCCGCGGGCGATCAACTCGAGCGCCCGGTGCTGCTCGACGTCGTGTGCGGTCGAACGCCGCGTTGGTCGGCGCCGGGTGTCTTGCTGATCGGCGACGCGGCGCACCCGATGTCGCCGGTCGGCGGGCAAGGCATCAACATGGCCCTGCGCGACGCGATCGTGACCGCCAACCACCTGGTCCCGCTGCTGCGCGAGCGGGCTGACGCGCACGCGCTCGATCGCGCAGCCGTCGCGATCGCGGCCGAGCGCACGCCGGAGATCGTCGCCATCCAGGCGCTGCAGACCAAGCGAGGCAAGCGGTTCGATCGCACACCCGGGCCGCTGCAGCTGCGCTTCATGGCCTGGGTGCTCGGCCAGCGACCGCTCGTCCGCATGCTGCTGCGTCAGCGCGCGCCGTTCGGCCATGGCCTCGCCGACGTCACGCTGCGCGTTTGAAGGCCGAATCTGGTTTGTGATTGATTCGGTCTCCGCGGCTGGAGGCGAAATCTAGTCCGAGGCAGCTTCGGTCTCCGCGGTCGCGCGCCGAAACTCGATCGACGTAGTTTCGGCCTCCACGTGCAGAGGCCGAACCTCGGTCGACGTAGTTTCGGCCGCCACGTGCAGAGGCCGAACCTCGGTCGACGTAGTTTCGGCCTCCACGTGCAGAGGCCGAATCTCGCCCAACGTAGTTTCGGCCCCCACGCCCAGAGGCCGAACCTCGCCCGACGTAGTTTCGGCCCCCACGCCCAGAGGCCGAACCTCGCCCGACGTAGTTTCGCCCTCCATCGCCACGGAAAATTGTCCTCGCCCGCGCATTCCGCGAGTGCCGGGCACCAAAAAACATGGTCGACAGCGCATTCCGCGAGCACCGACCACGGAAAATTCAGCTCACCCGCGCATTCCGCGAGCACGCGGGTACGGACGAGACACACCCGCCGACACCTTCGGCCCGCGGCCGCAGGAGCTAAACAGCCCCCCAACGGGGGCACTACGTGCGGTCGCAAACTACGAACCGATCCGCTTCGCTCGCGGAGCGAGCGAACGGACGCGAAGCGGCCGCCCGCGGCTCCCACCAAGCCGGCCGCGGGGGGGCTAAATGGCCCTCACCCCCACTTCACGGGCAGACCGTTGGTCAGCACCGCGTCGGGGAAGTGCTTCTGCGCCGCGACCATGGCCATGACCACGTCACCGACGGTCGCGTCGTCGCCGACGTCGATGATGATCGTGCCCTTGTTGGGATGGCTCTTCTTGACCCGCGCGAGCTCGGTGGCCAGCGCCTTCCAGCCCGTGCCTTCGATGTTCGGCGCGAAGCGAGGATGCGCGGCGCTGATCGTGAACGACTCGCCCGCGCCGAGCGTGACTCGCAGACCGAGCGCGTTGTCACCGGGCGAGACTCGGATGCCGCCCGGCGGCAGCACATGGAAGTTGCGCGCGCGCAGGCCTGCGTTGCTGCCGTTGACCAGCAACGCGAAGCTCGGCGGTGCGCCTGGACGCGTCTCGCCGGCCGCGTACGCGAGCTCGACGAGGGTCTTGCCCGGCACGCTGGCCTCGACCGCAAACAGCACGCGGGTCGGGACCTCGAGCACGAAGGTCTGCGCCTCTTCGAGGCTGCGCAGCCACACGGTCCGAAAGGCGCTCCACAAGGACGCCTTGCAGCCGCTCTGGCACTCGCGCGAGGCCGGGCCTGGCGGGACCACGCCGGCTTGCAGATCGCCGACCTTGGTGTCGAAGATCAGCAGCTGCTGCGGCGAGACGGTCACGTAGATGCCGGGCTCGACCGGACCGCCGTTGGCGACCGGCAGGAACTCGGAGCCGAAGATCGCGTTGATCTGCGTGAGCA